>NZ_JBSFJX010000215.1:0-12992 GCF_053598275.1 Streptomyces sp. NPDC001156
CCGGCTCAAAGACCACCAGATCCTGCGCCCATGCCGACGCCGCGGCAACGGCATCAACCACGCCGTCGCCGGCATCGCAGCACTACACAACCTCACACTCGACGTCCGGTAACCGCAGCACCCACCCCGGCAAGGCCCACCTCACCCGCATTACGGGATACCTCTTAGGTGTAGCGGCTTGCGGCCGCGAAGCAAGCCAGGCCATCCGTCCGACAAGGTCTCCGGCCTTCAATGCTTCGCAGCCGGTTACGCCTTCCTTCCGCAGCGCTTCGCCGACCACGTTCGCCGATGCTCTGCTGGCCTGGACGATGTACATGGCCCCGGTCTCGTAGGGCTCCAGGAACCGCAGCCTCTGGCAGTGGCCAGGACCCTGGAGGCCAGCGTTCGGCTCGCTCGCTCTGGGCCACGGACCCGCTCGGACCTCGGCGGCACTGCCTGGAACCGGCCAAGCCCGACATCCCATCGAGTGCACCGCAACGACTTCCCTACTGTTCTCACCGAGGACAGCGAGGAGCGCCGTCGGCTTCGTCCCTGGGGTCACGCAGTCGGCGGGGCCGTGCGTGCAGGCAGACGATCGACCGCAGGATCAGGGAGGAGGGCACCGGCTTCGCCACGCCCGAGGCTCGACACCAGCACCGACTGATCTTCCCAGCAGGAGAACTGCGGGGCGCACAACGGCAGCCGGCGCGGGCGGCCCGGTTACGCTACCGGTGCCCGTATGCGGCTTCGACTGGCATGGTCCGACCACCGTCCTCGACAAGACGGCGGGAAATCGCCCGCGCCGTCGCGCGCACGGCCGGTCCGTACCCCGGGTTCGGCGAACCGGTGCCGGGCGTCACGACCGACAACGCCGCGACCACCTCGCTGCCGTCACGTACCGGCGCGGCCACGGTGCTCACCTGCCATGGACGGTTCTGGTGGCCGACAGCGTGATCGCCGCGTCGTACCTCCGCCAGCACGCGACGCAGGTCGGCGGCGGTGCGGATGTCGTCGTCGCCGGGCTCCGGCGCATAGGCGGCGATGGCCTGCTCCTGGACGGCCGGTGGGGCGAAGGCGAGAAGCACCAGTCCTACGCCGGTGGATGCCAGAGGAAGGCGGCCCCCCACGCGGTAGCGCACGGGGCTCGCATCTCGCGCTGACAGCCGCTCGACGAGCAGCGCCTCCCCCTGGTCCCGTACGGCGAGCAGGACATGCTGACGGGTGACGTGGAAGAGGTCCTCCATGAACGGCATCGCCACCGATCGCAGCCCGTGACCGCGTGGGGCCAGGGAAGCGGTCTCCAGCAGCCGAAGACCCACGACGAATCGGCCGTCGCCGAGGCGTTCCAGAGCGCCCACTTTCATCAGAGACCGGGCGAGCCGGAGAGCACTGCTGCGGGGGATGCCGCTTCGCTGTGCGAGGTCGGCAAGCGTCTGCGCACGATGGTCACCGTCGAAGCTGCCGAGCAGGGCGAACGCCCGGTCGATCACCGGTTGTCCCTCAGCCGGCCTGCCGCCGCGTCTCCTGGGCACACCGTCGTCAGCGATCGCCATTTCATTCATTGGAATCACCGCT
Source organism: Streptomyces sp. NPDC001156 (assembly GCF_053598275.1). Lineage (NCBI taxonomy): Bacteria > Bacillati > Actinomycetota > Actinomycetes > Kitasatosporales > Streptomycetaceae > Streptomyces > Streptomyces sp. NPDC001156. Next base: position 1,555 of record NZ_JBSFJX010000215.1, read on the forward strand.
GCCAATGTACGGCACGCGTCCTACGGTGGCTGGCACCGACAGGGGCCCCGCAGAAAGGGAGAATTGTATGGTCGCGACCGGATTCCTCGATGTGCACGCCCACTTCGTGACCGACAGCTATGTGGCGGCGGCTCGAGCCGCAGGTGTCGAACATCCCGACGGGATGCCCGGCTGGCCCGCGTGGAGCGTCGAAGAGCATCTCGACATGATGAAGCGCTCAGGGATCGACAAGTCCTACCTGTCGATCTCCTCGCCCGGAGTGCACTTCGGGGACGACAGCGAGGCCCGGGTTCTCGCACGTGAGGTCAATGAGTTCGGCGCCCGGGTCCGCACGGAGGACCCGCAGCGGTTCGGTCTCTTCGCCTCCCTGCCCCTGCCGGACGTCGAGGGATCGCTCGCCGAGGCCGCCCACGCGCTCGACGTCCTCGGTGCGGACGGAGTGGTGGTGGAAACCAACCACCATGGCCTCTACCTCGGTGACCCCCGGTTCGAGCCGCTCTGGGAGGAGCTCGACCGCCGCAGCGCCGTCGTCTTCGTTCACCCCACGTCAGCGCCCCACGCCGACGAGCTTGCTCTGGGCCGGCCACGGCCGATGCTGGAGTTCCTCTTCGACACCGCCCGCACGGCTAGCGACCTGCTCTTGCGCGGTGTCCTCGCCCGCCGCCCGCGGATCCGCTGGATCCTGACACACGGCGGAGGTGTGCTGCCGCTGCTCGCCGACCGGATGGAACTCTTCCGCACCCACGTCGGCGGCGGCGCCGTCGACGCGCCGAGCGCCGTCGAGCAGCTCGGCCGACTCTGGTACGACATGGCCGGCACGCCATTCCCGCGCCAGGTCCCGGCCCTCGACGCGGCCTTCGGCACCGAGCGTCTCCTCTATGGCAGCGACCACTGCTGGACGCCCATTGACGCGGTGCTCGCACAGGTCACCTCCATCGACTCCGCGGTGCAGCCGTCCGCCACCCTCACCTGGCGGGACCTCACCACCCGCAATGCCCGCCGCTTGTTCGACACCGACGCACGGTGACCGCCCGGCCTGAAGGAACGGTCGTGAGCAAGTGGGTCTGACGACCGCGGTCGTCACAGCAGCACCGCGGTCCGGGTTGCTGGGGCGGCTCTGCCGTCAGTCGGCGGAGCTGCGGCTGATCCGCCACAGCGTTCTGGTCTGCGAGGTCACCGACTCCAGCAGTACCCAGCCTCACCACTCGCTGGGGCTGCCGCCACAGCCAGAGCCGCAAGACGATCTGGTTCGAGCAGCGCATCCAACGTTGTTCCTACTGAGCCCCCGAGCGGCGTTGAAGCCGCTCACTCAAGCGAGGGTCGGCCGCGGAGTCGCGGCGAACATCCTGACCGAGGCCGGCGTCGACCCGGCCGCCCTCGACGCCACGACTGCGGACATCCACTCACCATGGCGGTGAACACCGAGGCGCAGACGTCCGTGTGCCTGCCTCAGGTCGCACCATGCCAGGACTCACCCTTCGGCGAGGAAGTGCGCCAGCAAGCGGTCGAAGTCGCTGTGGTCGAGCTCGGCCCCCCGGGGCACCACTGCCTCCGTTTCCCGCAGGAACGCCTTGACTTCCTGCGCTGGGGCCTTGAGCAGGGCCGTACCGGACGGCGGGTTGAGAAGGATGTACAAGTCGCGACAGCCCTCATCGCCGGTGGGCCATATGCGAACGTCTCCCTCTCCGGCGGGGCCCTCCAGGCCGTCGATCAGCAAATCGCGCCCGATGATCCATTCCGCCGGCTCGTCGCTGTCGACATCGGTGGTGAATGCGGCATGGACCACATAGGGATCACTCGGCTCGTACCGCAGATTCATGATCATGGGCAAGGATGTCGCATGAACGCCGACAAGCTTCACAGGTAGCCCCTGGATCACAGTTCTCAATGACTTCATTGGGTCTTACTCCTGGTGCTTTGAGTCATCCGGGGAGGGCCATCGAAAGGGCTGTCGCCGGATTCAAAGGGGCTGCACAGACGGGGTTACTGCGAGGGACCGGTGGCGATCGGCACGAGGACAACCGCAGGAGCAGTTCTTCGTGCCGTCGCCAGGGTGCCCGGCTGGCGGGAGCAGTCGAGGCCACCACTTTCGGCCGGGGCCATCACGGAGATGTGGCCAACGGTGGTTGCCGGACAGAGGGCGTCCTTGGTCTCAGCGATCGACGCTGTACCGGTCGTGGTGGTAGTGAACCGACTCGTCACGGTCCCCACGTCGACGCCGGCCGTGGTTGCCGGGGCCCGGTCACGCAGGGCAGAGCTGTCCTTGGACCAAAACGGCACGCTGTCCGAGCCCGAGGAGACGCACATGACCACACAGGTGCCCTGCTTATGGGTCGGTATCGATGCCGGCAAGGGCCACCACTGGTGGGTCGCCATCGACGACACCGGAACCACCATCGCAGGGCCGCCGGATACCGGCCCTTCTGGCCGCGTCACTCGTCGAAGGCCGACCATCAGCGCAAGGGTGAGTCCACGGTGGGCGTCAGGAGGGTCTCGTCGAGGCCGACGATCTGGCTGATGTCGAAGCCCTCCATGTCCGCGCGGAACTCAGGACTCGACAGGTATGCCTCCAGCCGCTCCTGCACGTCCTCGGCGTCCTTGTAGGAAACGAGGGCGTACAGCCGGGGAGTGTCGCTTCCGGGCGCTGCGGGCACCGTCCAGACGCCGTGGGTGGTGATCCGGTGCTTGGCCATACCGGGAATGTGCTGGGCCCAGATCTTCTCGTAGGCGGCGAGCGCGTAGGAGCTGCGCAGGGTGTAGACGCGAAGCTGGTACTGGGACATGACACTGGTTCCTTTACTTCTGAGCATGGATGGTCGGCGGTCAGCCTTGGGGGAGGAGGTGTGCCAGTTCGGCATCCCAGTCGATGAGTCCGGACTCGGTACCCCGTGGCACCAAAGCCTGGGTGTCCTGAAGGAAGGACGAGATGTCCTGCACGGGGACCTCGAGCAAGGCGGTGCCTGTGGAAGAACCGAGGGCGATGTAGATCGACTCGTTACCCCGCCCTGCGGCCGACCAGATCCGGACGTCCCCATGACCTGCGCAACCGTTCAGGCCGTCGGTCAGAAGGTCACGCCCCAGGACCCATTCGACCGGCTCGTCGCTGTGGATGAAAAAGGCGGCATGGACGACGTAGGGATCTGCAGGCTCGTACCGCAGCCGCATGCACAAGGGCTGTGAGTAGGTGCGCGAGACGACGAACTGCGCGGTCACCGCCCGAACCACGGTCCTCGAAGACTCCATGGGCATTCACTCCAAGGCACCCCCCTTGCCTCGGCTGCGCCCCGGCGCTCGTGGCGACAAGCACGCATCGAATCAGGAGGTGTTCAGCAGGGCCCGGGCGCCGGACAGCATCGGCGGACCGTGCGGGTCGTGGCGTCGCGGCAGTTGAAGCGACGCGCGCCTGTGGCACGTGGTGGTGCCGCAGGCAGGTTCAGAGGGGGAGCAGGGTGCAGGCCCTCGCTCGATCGCCCGCCCGGGCGGTCAGGGGACCGCTGATCCATGACCAGCGGTCGCATCCCCGCCGCCGACAGGCATTGAGGTGAGAGGTACAGCCTCCGCTCAGGGGCACAGGCGGGACCCGTCCTACCGGTCGCCGTGGTTCCGGTCGTAGTGGTCCCATCCGTAGGAGTCCCAGCCACCGTGGTTCCGGTCGTAGTGGTCCCAGCCGAAGTAGTCCCGGTCACCGCGGTTCCAGTCGTGGTGGTCCCAGCCCCGGCCGTCGCTCTCGTAGCGGTTCCACTCGTGCCGGTAGGACCTGTCGGACTTCCACCCGCGCCCCTCATCGTCCCAGCGGTAGCAGCGACCGTCGCGGCTGTGCCAGAGGGAGCCGGCGACATGGTCGTCGTGGTGCCAGCCACGCTTTCCGTCCCAGCAGTAGCCCTGCTCGATCAGGTAGCCCACGCCGTGGTCCCAGCGGTAGTCGGCGAGGTTGACCTCGGTTGACCGCTGGACGTGTACGGAGGCGGTAGTCGCGGCCGAAGCGGTGCCCCCGGCACCGATGACGGCGACACCCGCGACCGCCACGGAGGAAACGGCGACAGCAATCCGCTTCGTGAGCTTCTTCATGATCTTTCCTTCCGGTTGGTGCGGTCTGCACTAACGGCTGCTTTTGCAGGCGATGTGAGGCGCCTGGCGTTGTGTGGCGTTGTCCGTCAGCAGTTCCATACGTTGTATGGAATCACCCCGCCAGGATAACCATACGATGTATGAAAATGGGGCGACGGTGACAGTGACTCGGGTCACCCGGACCACCTGGCTGAAGGAGACGTACCTGAACGCTTCTCAGCAACTGGAAGGTGGTTGCCGGGAGTTCGTCTCCTTCCCCCTCACCCTGCTGGCCCGAATACCAGCTCTCGATCACAAGGCATCCGGGGCTGGCCCCATGCTGGAGATGAGGGGGGTGTGACAACGGAGGAAGAAGTGGTGGAGATGCGGACCGTTGTCGACCTCACACGTTGCCAGGGCTATGCGCAGTGCGTGTTCCTCGCCCCGGAGGTGTTCGAGCTGCACGGGGAGGAGGGGCTGCTGTACGCCACGGCCGTCCCGGACGATCAGGTGGAGCGTGTGCGCCAGGCTGCGGCGGCGTGCCCGGTGCAGGCGATCCTCCTCGGGGAAGAGGTGAGGACCGGTGCCCGGTGACCTGAAAGACGGAGTCATCGTCATCGTCGGCGCGTCGCTGGCCGGGCTGAGGGCTGCGGAGGCGTTGCGCGAGGAGGGCTTCGCCGGGTCTCTGACCGTGGTCGGGGACGAGCCCCATGCGCCCTACGACCGGCCGCCGCTGTCCAAACAGGTGCTGCTGGGCCAGGCGACGGCGGACACCCTCGAGCTGCCGATGCGTCGGGATCCGGACGCCGAATGGCGCCTCGGCGTGCGCGCCACCGGTGTGGACCTGCTGGCGAAACGGGTACTGCTGGCCGACGGCGAGTCGCTGCCCTACGACCGGCTGCTGATCGCCACCGGAACCCGGGCACGGCCCTGGCCCAACCCGGAGGAAGGCGCCCTGGACGGGGTGTTCACCCTGCGCACGCGCGAGGATGGCGCGGGACTGGCCGGGCGGCTGGCCGCGAGGCCGGAGCGGGTACTGGTGATCGGCGGGGGCTTCACCGGCTCCGAGATCGCCTCGGCCTGCCGGGAACTGGGCCTTGAGGTGACCGTCGCCGAACGCGGCCCCGCACCCCTGGTAGGTGCGCTCGGCGGCACCCTGTCCAAACTCGCCGCCGTCATGCAGCGCAACCACGGCGTGGACCTGCGCACCGAGTGACAGTCACCGCCCTGGACGGCAACGGCGCTTTCACCGGCGCGCAGCTGTCCGACGGCAGCCGCGTCGAGGCGGACGTGTGCGTCGTGGCGCTGGGCGCGATCCGCAATGTGGAGTGGCTGGCGGAGTCCGGGCTGGCGGCGGGCCCACGCGGCATCGCCTGCGAGGCTGCCGGGCTTTCAACATGTACGGGATCGTCACCGACGACGTCTTCGTGGCCGGCGACGTCTCCCGCTTCCCCCACCCCGCTGTTCGGCTACCAGATGCTCTCCCTTGAACACTGGGGCAACGCGGTCGAGCAGGCCGAGGTGGCCGCCCACAACATGGTCAGCCCCGGGCCGCTGCAGCGTCCGCACCTGGCCATCCCGGTGTTCTGGCCGACCCAGTTCGGGCTCAACATCAAGTCGGTGGGCGTGCCCACCTACTCCGACCACGTGGTCATCGCCCAGGGCTCCCTGGAGGCACGCCGTCTCGCGATGGTCTACGGCTACCAGGGCCGGGTCACCGCCGCCGTCACCGTCGACATGGCCAAGGTGCTCGACTACTACCGGTACCTGATCGAGACCGCCGCTCCCTTCCCGCCCCCGCCTGGCGCGCAGGACCGTGCGATCGCGGCCGACATCACGATCCCCTCCGCCGTACCCGACCCCTCCGTCCTGTCCCACGGCCCGACCGTCGCACTTACCGGTCACCTTCCCGACCGCCGGCTGACGGTGGTGTAGCCCACATCCCGCCCCTACGAGGAGCCGTCATGGACTCCGCGACCTTGCTGGCACGGATCACCGACTACGCCAGCCGTCCCAACCCCTATCCGCTGTACGCGGAACTCCGCGAGGCCGGTCCTGTGGTGCCGCAGGCCGACGGCAGCTACCTGATCGGCACCTACCACCACATCGCCGCTCTGCTCCACGACCCACGGATGAGTGCCGATCCCCGCACCCGTGGCGAGGTGACCCACAAGCCGCCGTTCCTGCGGCTCGACGACCCCGAGCACCACAGGCTGCGCACCCTGGCCATGCGGCCCTTCGGGCCCCCGCACAGCCCTGGCCGGGTCGACGGCATGCGCGGCGAGATCGACCGGATCACCAAGGAACTGCTGGTGCTGCGACACGAGAACGCGGTGCTGCGACGGCAACTCGCCGGTCCGGTCCGCTACGAGCCCGCGGACCGGTTCTGGCTGGCCGCGCTGTCGTCGCTGACACCGCGCCAGTGCTGGAGCTGTGTCTTCCCGGTCACGCCGGGGACGCTGCTGGCCTGGCACCGCTGGCTGATCGCCAAGAAGTGGGACTACGCCGACCGACGCCGCTCCGGCCGCCCTCCCACGGCCGCCGCGCTCAAGAAGCTGGTTCTGCGTCTGGCAAAGGAGAACCCGCGGTGGGGCCACCGGCGGATCCAGGGTGAGCTGGCCCGGCTGGGCCAGCCGATCGCACCGTCCACAGTGTGGGAAATCCTGCACGCGGCCGGCATCGGCCCGGCCCCGCGCCGCACCAGCCCGAGCTGGCGCGCATTCCTCACCACCCAGGCCGAGGGAATCATCGCGGCGGACTTCTTCCACGTCGACACGATCACCGGCAGGCGGCTGTACGCGCTGGCGTTCCTCGAAGGGTGCAGCTCTGTTTGAGGGACGGTGATCAGCGGGGGTTTCGCGTTCCGGTGGTCGGTAAGTCCCTGGGTGGTGTGGGGGTTGGGCGCGGCGCGGTTGCGTCGGCGGCATCGCCGGGAGGGACGCATGGAGCAGGAACTGCTGACGTTGCTGAAGCAGCGTGAGGAGGCGGCCCGGCATCGGGTGGAGGGGCTGCGGGCTGAGCTGGCCGCGTTGAACGAGCGAATAGCTGCCGCCGAGGAAGAGCTGTCCGATCTGGTGGTCACCCAGACGACCCTGGCCCGCGTGTTCGCCGAACGGGACGCTTACGAACCGGAGTTCGAGCAGGTGTCTTCACGGGATGCGGATCCGGACGATCTGCCTGGCTGTCTGCCGCCGGTCGTGCGCGTCGCGACCGGTGAGGTGCCCGCCGAGGGCGACTGGCCGGTGCTGGCCCTGCTGGCCAGCGCGAATACGCCGCTGCGGGCGAAGGAAATCTGCGAGGTGACGGAGGAGGCCGTCGACCACCGGCACGTCGAGACGCTGCGGATGCGGCTGAAGCGCATGGTGCGAGGTGAGTGGCTGGCCGAGCCGTCCAAGGGCCTGTTCGTGCTGGCCGATGGCGTTCGCGCACCCGATCGGACCTGATCAGGCGGGCTCTTCCCCGCGTCGTGCCTGGTGACAAGCCTGATACGACGCAAGGGAAGAGCCCGATGCCAGACTACGGGCCGCCCGGGATCGGCGAGGTGTTTCCCGCCGCCCGCGCCGCCTTCGAGCAACTGCTCACCGATCTGTTCGACCACCAGGGCGTCTCTCACTCCGAGGCGGAGGAGTTCATCGCCGCGCGCGGCCGCGAGGTGCACCGCCTGATGCTGCAGGAGTGGTTCGCCCAGCATGCGCAGCGCGAGGAGCGCCTGCCGGAGGTCGCCGGGTCCGACCAGGTGGTGCGGCGCGCCGCCGAGGCGGGTCACAAGCGGCTGCTGTCCACGCGGTTCGGCACCGTGGAGGTGGAGCGAATCGCCTACCGCGCGAAGGGGGCTTCGAATCTGCACCCGGCCGATGCCGAACTGGACCTGCCGGTCGGGCGGCACTCGCACGAGCTCAAAAAGCTCGCCGCGATCGAGGCGGCGCGCGGCTCGTTCGAGGCAGCGGCCACCGCGATCGAACGCGCCACCGGCACACACGAAGGACCGCATCGGCGTCACCGACTTCTGGGTGATGGGCCCGCGCCGCAGCCGCCATCCGTCGGCGGTCTCGAACCGCCGCTCCAGCTCCGCCCAGATCTCGTCGTCGTCCCATGCCCCGGCGTCGGTGCCGTCCGGCACCTGGAGGTAGAGGCGGGACACGGACGGCGACCGCATGGACAGCAGGGCGAATCCGCGGACGTGCCGGGCGTAGACCAGCTCGTCGTGCGACGGCGGTACGTCGGCGAGGACGCCGAGCCACCCGAACGGGTACGTCCGCTCGAACTCACGGGAGAGGGAGGCCGGCACCGCCTTGCGGGCCACGCCCCAGAAGCCGTCGCATCCGACCACGTAGTCGCACTCCAGTACGCCCTCGTCCCCCTCGCAGCGGAAACGCACGCGCGGCCATTCGCTCTCCGCGCCCTCGACCGCGAGCGCCTCCGCCTCGAACAGCAGCGGACCGCCCTCCTTCAGCTGCAGGGCGATGAGGTCCTTGCACACCTCGGTCTGCGCGTACACCATCACGGAGGGTCACCTCGGAAGGTGGACACCGGTTCGCGGTGTTGTGCGGCGAATGTCATGGTAGCCGGTGCTGACCTTGGGAAGACCGGGCGGCCCCGCGATCGCACTGTACGTGAACAAGGTCAGCGGGCCTTCTGAAAGGTCCGCCGGTACGCCTGCGGGGACACCCCGATCGCCGCCTGCAGGTGCTGCCGCAGGGAGGCGCCGGTCGCGAAGCCGACCTCGGCGGCGATCCGGTCCACCGGCAGGTCGCTGGACTCCAGCAGGTGCCGGGCGCGGGCGAGGCGCTGCTGGATCAGCCAGCGGCCGGGGCTGAGGCCCACCTCGTCGTTGAAGCGGCGGGCGAAGGTGCGCAGGCTCATCCCGGCGTGCCCGGCGAGGTCGGAGAGGGTGAGGGGCTCATCGAGGCGCTCCAGGGCCCAGGCGCGGGTGGCGGCGGTGCTCGCGGCGCCGCTGACGGGCACCGGCTGCTCGATGTACTGCGCCTGGCCTCCGTCGCGGAACGGAGGCACAACACAGCGGCGGGCGACGGTGTTCGCCAGGTCGCTGCCGTGGTCGGTGCGGACGATGTGCAGGCAGATGTCGACGCCGGAGGCGGCTCCGGCCGAGGTGAGGATGCGGCCGTCGTCGACGAACAGGACGTCCGGGTCGAGCTCGACCTTCGGGTACCGGCACCGGAACTCGTCGGCCGCCTGCCAGTGAGTGGTGGCCTTGCGGCCGTCGAGGAGCCCGGCCTCGGCGAGGATGAAGGCGGCGGTGCAGATGGAGACGATGCGCGCGTCCGGGCGGATGCGGGCGAGGGCGGCCGTGACCTCGTCGGGCAGCCGCGGCGGGATGTAGTCGGGCGGCATGGAGGTGACCACCACCGTGTCCGCCGTGTCGAGGATCTCCGGGCCGTGCGCGACGCCGATCGTGAAGTCGGCGTTGGTGCGCACCGGCCGGCCGTCGACGGTGCAGGTCAGCACCTCGTAGCGGCCATCGGCGGCGCCGAGGATGCGGCTGGGGATGCCCAGCTCGAAGGGGTAGACGCCGTCGAGCGCCAGGACGGCCACGCGCTCCGGTTCCCGCTTGCCACTCATGGCACGATCCTATCGAGTGTTGGCAATCATGCCGTTTCCGGGCCGGGCGGACCTTGGCAGGCTGGGTGACCATGAACGATGCGAACACGATGCGAGCCATCAGCCAGGACGTCCTCGGCGGTCCCGAGGTCCTGAGGGAAGTGCGGGTCGGGCGGCCCGCGCCGCGCCCGAACGAGGTGCTGGTCCGGGTGCGGGCCGCCGGGGTCAACCCCACCGACTGGAAGCACCGGGCCACCGGCGGTTTCCTGGGCGAGCCGCCGTTCGTCCTGGGCTGGGACCTCTCCGGCGAGGTCGCCGAGACCGGGATCGGCGTGGCCGCCTTCAAGCCCGGCGACGAGGTCTTCGGCATGCTGCCCTACCCGTTCGGCCACGGCTCGCACGCCGAGTACGTCACCGTCCCGGCGCGCGCCCTGACGCACAAGCCGGCCTCGATCGACCACGTCCAGGCGGGCGCGCTGCCGCTGGTGTCGCTGACCGCGTGGCAGGCGCTGACGGAGTACGCCGATGTGCGGCCCGGGCAGCGGGTGCTGGTCCATGCGGCGGCCGGCGGGTTGGGGCACGTCGCCGTGCAGATCGCCAAGGCGCGCGGCGCGTACGTGATCGGTACGGCGAGCGCGGGCAAGCACGACTTCCTGCGGGAGATCGGCGTGGACGAGCCGATCGACTACCGGTCCACCGACGTGACGGAGGCCGTCCGGGACGTCGACGTCGTCCTGGACACGCTCGGCGGTGAGACGTCGGTGCGGTCGCTGCGGGTGCTGCGGCCCGGCGGGATCGTGGTGTCGGTCCTGCCGGTCGGCCCGCCGGAGTTCTACGAGGAGGCCGAGCGGCTGGGCGTGCGGGCGGTGCGGATGCTGGTGGAAGCCGACCGGGCCGGGATGGAGGCGGTCGCGGAGCTGGTGGAGTCGGGGAAGCTGAAGGCGACGATCGCGGGGACCTTCCCGCTGGCCGATGCCGCCAAGGCGCACGATCTGGGCGACACCGGCCGGACGACGGGCAAGCTGGTGCTGCTGGTCGACTGACCGGGGCTCAGAAGGTGAGTCTGGGTCGCCACTTCACGTGGTGGCGACCCGGTCGGCCTCGTTCTTTCGTGCCGCTATGTCCTTCATGTCCCGCGGCACGACGAGTGACGGCGCCAGCCGGCCTCTTCAGCAGGTCAGGCGCCGTCTCCACGAAGGTGCCCGGAACCGGACTTGAACCGGTAGAGGTGACCGAAGAACCGCAGGTCAAGACGTTGACCTGCCTAAACACCCTGGACCAGACCGTCCCAGCCCCCCATGGAACCGAGCCAGACCGGACCAGGGCGCCATTTCTGGCGCACCTGGCGCACGGCCTGGCGCACAGTTCCGGAGCCTTACGCGGCGGCGCTCAGCTCGCCGACGGCCCGGGCGACGAGTGCCACCGGGTCCTGGCCCGCCGGGAACTCGAACCACTCGCCGCGCACCCGATACGCCTCGAACCGGGCGTGCAGGGCCTGTTCCACGGCCAGGTCGCCCGGGCCGGTCCACAGGATCGCCAGCGGGAAGGGGTTGGGAGCTGTTCGGTTTCGGATGTGTAGGAGTGTGTGTGCGTGTGCACGAGCATGTACTGGTTCGTGGTGGTGCAGCGCGCACGACCGCTTGGCGGGCACTGTCAGTGCCGGCCGGTAGCGTTCTTCCTGTTGCTGATCACGTGTGGGGGAGGGGGGTGCATCGATGGGTGGTGAGGCGCTGCGTCCGATCGCTGTCCCCTTCGTGGCCGTCGGCCCGTCGGGCGTGGCGATCCGCACCCGCATCAAGGGCCTCACGCCGGACGACGAGCAGGTGTTACGT
>NZ_JBSFJX010000216.1:0-12977 GCF_053598275.1 Streptomyces sp. NPDC001156
GTAGGCCGGGTCGACGGCGATGATGGTGATGCCGAGTTCGGCCGCCATGCTGACGAGCCGGGCCCGCAGCTTGGATACCGGCATGCCGGAGATCATCTGCCGAAACCGCTTGCGGCGGCCGTGTTTCTCCCGGGTTTTGTCCGCGCTGAAGTCGAGGTCTTCGATCGCGATCGACAGGTCGTGGCGTTTCGCCCAGTGCAGGAGCCGGATCAGTGCATGCCGTACCTGGGCGTCACGATGGTTCGCGGTGCCGGACAGGTCGTAGAAGAACCGGCGCGGCCGGCCGACCGGATTGCCGTGGGCGTCCAGCCGCCAGGCGGCCAGATGGTCGGCGTTGGTGTCGACACTGATCAGGCCGCCTGTGCGGGCCTGCGACAGGGGGACGGTCTTGATGGGCGGGATGGTCCAGGAGGCGGTGAGGTACCAGCGCCCACGCTGCACGTCGTAGTGGATACGGTAGGCCACGGCCCGGTTCGTGGTGATGCGGTCGGCCCACTCGTCGCCGCGGTGGTGGAAGACCGCAGCGCCGGTGAGCGTATACCGGCCATGCGGGGCGTTGGCCAGGTGGGCGAGCGGAGCAGGCAGTTTCAGTGACACTTCGCCCTCAGGCGTGACGCGGATCGTCTCATTGCCGAACCGCTTGCCCGACTCGCCGTCCGCCTGCAGAAACCAGCGCTCAGCTTCCCACCGTTGCCGCCACTGGGCCTGCGTGAGCTGGGCGGCGTGCAGGTGGTGCCGGCTGCGCGCGAGCCGCTTCCCGCCGCGCACAACCCGGACGCGGCCCACAGCGCGGTCGGCCTGCTCGGCACCCAGGCGGTCTTGAAGGACCTGCAGACGCCGGGTTTTGGCGAACCACTCCTTGGCGCTGCGGTAGCCGCCCGGCGCCCGCGTGCTTCCCTTCTCCCCGATCGGCAGGGACAGGCGGTGCGCGATCGTCCGCACGCCCGCCTGAAGGCTTTGGATATGCGCGAGTTGGGCACGCCGCGCAAGCGCCCACTGATCGTGCGTGGCCTTGGTGATGCTCCCCGCCCAACGCGACGAAGACTCCTCCGTCAGGGCCCGCTTACGCTCCGCCCACCTCTCCGCGGAGTGCTCCAGACCGTCGGCGCACCGGCGTTTGAGGTCCCTTGCGGCCAGCGAGCCCAGATGCGCGCCCACCAGGCGCAACACCTCCTCGTCGGCGGTGCTCAGGTGGCCCAGACGGGTCCGGATCGCCACGCCGGACGGGCCGACGGCCACGAAGGGAGCAGCGATCGTGCGCAACGACTCATCACGCATCGATGTACTCCCTCCATCACGCTTGAGCAGCAACAGGAAGAACGGTACGGGCGGGCACTGACATCAGTGCCCGCCATACGACGTGTGCGCGCTACAACACCACGAACCAGTACATGCTCCTACACACTCACACACGCTCCTGCACATCCGAAAACGACCAGTTCCCCACCCCTCGCCGCTGGCGGACTGGCTGGACCGCGGCGTCGACGGCTTCCGGGTTGATGTCGCCCACACCCTGTTCAAGGCGGACGGCCTGCCCGACGCCGGTCCCGGCCAGCACCAGGACATCCACCGCAACCACCTGATGCCCTACTACGACCAGGAGGAACTGCATCCGCTGTTCCGCGACTGGCGCGGTCTGCTGGACAGCCATCCGGCGCCCGCCGGTGCGGTGGCCCCTGGGGAACGGGTGATGGCGGCCGAGGCCGGGATCTTCGACCCCGAGTGGCTGGCACGCTACGTCAGCCCCGGCGAGATGCAGCAGACCGTCAACTTCGCCTTCCTCGAGGCGCCGTGGGACGGGGCGGCGATGCGGGATGTGGTCGAGGAGTCCGTCGCCGCCATGCAGGCGGTGGGGGCCCCGGTCACCCGGGTGCTCTCCAGCCACGACGCAGTCCGGCCGGTGACCCCAGCGTGGCCGGGACGGGTGCCGGGTGCCGCTGCCCTGGGAGGGTGATGCCGCACCCTACGGCTTCAGCACTGCCGCCCCCGAGGACTGCTGGTTCCCTCAGCCCACCGACTGGGCCGGGCTGACCGCCCGGGCCCAGGAGGACGACGGCGACTCCATGTTCGCGCTGTACCGAAGAGCGCTTCGGCTGCGGCGCGGCCACCCGGCCTCGGATGCCGCGCTGAAGCTGGACGGTCCCGACAGCGGCGAGTGGTTCGGCTTCGAACGCGGTGCGGGGCTGCGGTGCGTGGTCAACTTCGGCTCCGAACCGCTGCCGCTGGAGAGGGATGCCGAAGTGCTGCTGTCCAGCGCGCCATTGGAAGGACGGACGATCCCACAGGACACGACCGTTTGGATGATCTTCAAGGAGTACAACCAGTGAACGACAGGCCCAGTCTTGACCTTTCCGGCCTGGTGAAGGCCTACGACGTCCGTGGCACCGTCCCCGACCAGCTCGACGAGGATCTCGCCCGGCTGTTCGGCGCGGCCTTCGTCGAGACGACTGGGGCGGACGCGATCGTCATCGGGCACGACATGCGCCCGAGCTCCCCGGGCCTGGCGCGCGCCTTCGCGGACGGCGCTGCCGAGCGGGGCGCCGATGTGACCGAGATCGGTCTGTGCTCCACCGACGGGCTGTACTTCGCCAGCGGAAAGCTGCAGCGGCCCGGCGCGATGTTCACCGCCAGCCACAACCCCGCCCGGTACAACGGCATCAAGATGTGCCGAGCCGGCGCCACACCGGTCGGCCAGGACACCGGGCTGCGGGAGATACGCGCATTCGTGGAGCGCTGGTCCACCGGTCGGGCACTGCCCGCGACCAGCCGCGCGCCGGGCTCCCTCACCCAGCGGGACATGCTCGGCGACTACGCCGCCCATCTCCTGGGGCTGGTGGACCTCTCCGCCATCCGCCCGCTGAAGATCGTGGTGGACGCGGGCAACGGAATGGGCGGTCTCACCACCCCTGCGGTCTTCCGCGACCTGCCGGTCGAGGTCGTCCCGATGTACTTCGAGCTGGACGGCACCTTCCCTAACCACGAGGCCAACCCGCTGGATCCGAAGAACATCGTCGATCTTCAGCACAAGGTGCGGGAGACCAAGGCCGATCTGGGCCTGGCCTTCGACGGTGATGCCGACCGCTGCTTCGTGGTCGACGAGCGGGGCGAAGCCGTCTCGCCATCCACCGTCACCGCCCTCATCGCGGCCCGGCTGCTGGCCGAGCACCCGGGAAGCACCGTCATCCACAACCTGATCACCTCCCGGGCGGTGCCCGACGTGGTGCGCGAACATGGGGGCATCCCAGTCCGCACCCGGGTGGGACACTCCTTCATCAAGGCTGAAATGGCGTGCACCGGCGCGGTGTTCGGCGGCGAGCACTCGGCGCACTACTACTTCCGCGACTTCTGGTTCGCCGACAGCGGCATGCTGGCGGCCCTGCATGTGATCGCGGCTCTCGGCGGTCAGCAGGGACCGCTGTCCGCGCTGGTCGGACAGTACGGGCGATACGCGGCGTCCGGCGAGATCAACAGCGTTGTCCGCGATCAGCAGCGCACGCTGGCCAAGGTCCGCGAAACCTTCGCCGGACGGGACGGAGCGGTCGCCGACGAGCTCGACGGACTGACGATCAGCGCCATCGACTGGTGGTTCAATCTCCGCCCCTCCAACACCGAGCCACTGCTTCGGCTCAATGTGGAGGCGTCGGACGCAGACACCATGACCCGGCTGCGCGACGAGGTGCTGGCGATCGTCCGCACCTGAGGACGTGCGGCGGCGAGGCGTGTTCGGTGGGACAGCTGTTGAGCGTCGATGGACGGTCAACCGAAGTGCAGGGCAAGGAGCTTGAGGCGGCTGCTGCGAGGGTGGTGGCGACCGCCTCGGGCGTCACTGACAACGCGGCCCGGCGTAAGCTCCCTGTGCCCTTGCGGTCAAGTGCACTCCAAGTCCTAGGCTGAGGCTCCCAACCTGCCCCCGCCTGAGACGGAGCACCGGAATGCGCTATCGAGTCCTCGGCAAGACGGGTATCGAGGTCAGCACCCACTGCCTGGGCACGATGATGTTCGGTGCCGTCGGCAACCCCGACCACGAGGACAGCGTTCGCATCATCCACGCTGCGCTCGATGCCGGCATCAACTTCGTTGACACCGCCGACATGTACTCGGCGGGCGAATGCGAGGAGATCGTCGGCAAGGCGCTCAAGGGCCGACGCGACGACGTGGTGCTCGCCACGAAGGTGCATTTTCCGCTGGGGGAGGGACGCAACCGAAGCGGCAACTCGCGCCGCTGGATCCTCAAGGCCGTCGAGGACAGTCTGCGGCGCCTGGACACGGACTGGATCGACCTCTACCAGGTGCACCGTCCTGACCACACCACCGACATCGAGGAGACGCTGTCCGTCCTCAGTGACCTGGTGAGGGCAGGCAAGATCCGGACGTTCGGCTGCTCCACGTTCCCCGCCGAGGACCTTGTCGAGGCTCACCATGTGGCGGAGCGGCGCGGATTGATGCGGCTGCGCACGGAGCAGCCGCCGTACTCGATTCTCGCGCGCGGCATCGAACGGGCTGTGCTGCCTGCCGCGCAGCGCCTGGGCATGGGAGTGCTGACCTGGTCACCGCTCGCCTCGGGGTTTCTGTCCGGCGCCTACCGCGAGGGCCGGCCCGTCGACCTGACCACCGGCCGGGCCAAGCTCACTCCGCACCGCTTCGACCCCGCCGTCCCGGGCAACGCCGCGAAGCTCGCGGCCGTCGAGCAACTCGTCACTCTCGCTGAGGAGGTGGGCTGCACCCTGCCGGAACTGGCCGTCGCCTTCCCGCTGGTGCACCCGGCCGTCACGTCGGTGATCATCGGTCCGCGCACCATGGATCAGCTCACCTCGCTGCTCAAGGGAGCCGACCTGCTGCTCGACGACGCGGTGCTCGACCGCATCGATGAGATCGTGGCGCCTGGCACCGATCTCTATCGGGCCGACGGCGTCTGGCAGCCGCAGTCGCTCACCGAGCGCGCGGGGCGCAGGCGCCCGGCGGGGGAGCGGGCGGCCGCGGACTGAGCCTGTCGTACGAGGGTCCGGGCATGGGCAGGTCCACAAGCCTGCCCGAGCCCTGTTCCGGCGCTGGCGGCGGAACGGCACCCGGAAGCGGATCTTCGAGCGGTAGCAGGCTGAGGCTGACGCGAAGGGCCTGATCACGTGGGATGTGAGCGTCGATTCCACGATCGCCCGCGCCCACCAGCACGCTGCCGGGGGCCCGGAAAGGTGTACGGATCCCGCGCGAACCGCGTCTACCTGCGGAGACGCGGCATCCGCTGCATGATCCCGGAAAGGCCGACCAGGTCCGCAACCGCAAGACTCAGCTCCCGCGGAGAGCTGTAACCGGCACAGTCGCACCACTGCTTACAGAGTGATCCAGTAGCGGCGCTTGATGCCCGCGTCAGTTGTGCGGACATCTTCCAGGACACCACCGTTGCGTTCGATGCTGCGTGCCGACCCGATGTTGTCGTCGTCGCAAGTGACGAGGACTCGATCCAGGCCAAGCGCACGGGCCTCAGGTAGAACCGCCCCGAGAGCCCACGTTGCCAGGCCGCGTCTCCGGAAGGAGGGCCGGATGCTGTACCCGATGTGCCCGCCGACGTCGAGCAGAAAGGCGTTCAGGTAGTGCCGCAGATCAATGGCTCCCAGGTAGCTGTCGCCCTCGGCGATCCACCAATGGGTGGCATGGACGCGCTCTTCTCCCACGGCAACCGACCTGTCCGACTGCTGTTGCAGTCGTTCGACCCACTCCGAGAAAACCTCGGGGCTGTCGAGGTCGGCATCAGGCGCGAGACGCAGGCCGGTCCCGTCCTGGTGAGCACCTGGAGGCCACTCGTCACGCGCTGCGAGCCATGAGGATTGCAGCCGGCCTGTGGGCGCGATCAGTTCAGGCATGCGGCCGACGCTAGCACTCGTTCTTCCTCCGTGATCACTTTTTTGCGCTGGTCCGGAGCCACGGCTGCTCGCCGTCATACCGCGTGGGACGTGATCATCCACGACCTTGATCCTTTTGCAACGGGCATTGGTGCTCCAAGCCCCTGGCGGCGGTGCTTGAACGGGTCAGCAAGACTCCGCCGACCTGGTGGCCGTCAGAGTCGGATCAGGGACGGACGTGAGCAGCCGAACGCGTTGGCAGTCGCCCGTTACAGGCCGAAGGCACCGCGCTCGATGAGGATCAGCAGGCCGATGGCGATCAGGACCACGGGCAGCAGGACGTGCCCTCAGGAGCGAATGTGAGCGGAGGTGGGGCTCCCAACTCCGTCTGTGGACGTCGCGTGCCGTGGGACGTCTGGGTGACAGCATGGATATATGGTTGCAAAGCGGAATGGGTGGGAAGGCCGCTCGGCCGTACACGCGAGCCACGCACTCCTCGTGATCCCGCTTGGCCTGATCGTTGTGATCGTGACTGCGGATGTCCTGACCGACCAGCAGTCCCAGCTGGGCCCATTGTTGGTTGTCGCTCCTGCCGTCACCGCGTCCTTCGCCGGCCCGCGCCTCACGGGGCTCATGGGTGTCCTGGCCGTGGCGGGCCAGGTCATCGGGCCTCTCATCGAGGGCCCCGGCGTCACTCCGGGGCTCCAGATTCAGCTGATCGGCATTGCGGTGGTCTCCGGGTTCCTGGTCGCTCTCCGCGCTGTGGGCGATCTGCGCGAGCAGCAGCTCGTACAGACACGCTCCGTCGCAGCGGCTGCACAGGAAGTCCTGATACAACCGCTTCCCCGGCGTTGTGGACGGCTGCACATGGCCACCGACTACATCGCCGCGGAGTTGGAGGCGCAGATCGGCGGCGACCTGTACGCGGCCACCCGTGCCGACGGTGCGACCCGGGTGATCATCGGCGATGTCCGGGGCAAGGGGCTGCCCGCGATCAAGGACACCTCCCTCTTGCTCGGTGCCTTCCACGGCTCCGCCTATCGCAACTACTCACTGCTGGATCTGGTGATGCACCTGGGAAACGCCATGCACTGGAGTTGGGGCGCGGCCGCCGAAGACGACCCCGAGATCGGCGAGTCCTTCGTGACCGCGCTGCTCCTGGACTTCCCCGACGACCTCGGCCAGGTGAAGACGATCAGCTGCGGCCATCCTCCGCCCCTGCTGCTCCACAACGGCCACGTCAGCCCCCTGGAGGCGAGCAGTCCGGGACTCCCGCTGGGCATCACCGCGCCCTCAGAAGACCAGTACACGGTCGACACCTTCGGCTTGGAAATCGGTGACGTCCTGCTCCTCTACACCGACGGCGTCATTGAGGCTCCCGACCCGAACGGCACCTTCTATCCGCTCGACCAGCGGATCGCGGCCTGGGACGGCACAGGTGGCCCCGAACACCTCGTCCGGTACGTGCACGAAGACCTGCTGAACCACGTCCACGGACCCCTCGGTGACGATGCCGCCCTCATTGCCATCCAGCGCCTTCCCTGACGGGCGGAGCGCTGGGCTACGCCCGCCGGCGGTGTGTATCTCGACCAAACTTGCTGGTCAGGGGCCCGACTCCCGCTGGCGTGGCGGCGCCAGGATTCGAACCTGAGAAGGCTGAGCCCGCAGACTTACAGTCTGTTGGCCGCAACCGTCGGTGGGCGGACCGGCTACGTCCTGGCAAGATCGGGATCGTGATCGAGGTTCCCACAGATTTCGCGACCGCGGCAGTGACCCGTGCGGGCCAGAGCGGAAAGGAGTGGGTCGACTCCCTGCCCGCACTGGTGGAGAGCCTCTGCGCACGGTGGGGCTTGGCCGTGGACGGCGCGCCACTCCACGGCCACCTGGGCCTGGTCGTCCCGGTGCAGCGTGGCGAGGAGCCCTGCGCGCTCAAGGTGTCCTGGCGGGACGCCACGACGCTGCATGAGGCGCCGGCTCTTGCCACCTGGAACGGCCAGGGGACCGTGCTGCTACTTGACCACGAGCCGACCGCGGGAGCCATGCTGTTGGAGCGACTTGACGCCAGCCGCACCCTCTCTGACGTCGACGCCGACGAGGCAATCACCGTCGCCGGGCTCCTGCTGCGGCGCCTGTCGGTCCCGGCCCCGCAGGGCTTTGCTTGCCTGCGAGACCTCGCCGCCAGGCTCCCCGACCGCTGGAACCTTCAGTGGGAGCAGTTCGGTCGTCCCTTCTCCCGGCGTCTGGTCGATGCGGCAGCCGGCCTCGCCGTCGAGTACGGTCCCACAACGGCCGGGCAGTTGGTCAACGGCGACCTGCACTACGAGAACGTGCTGGCCGGCCACCGCGAGCCCTGGCTGGCCATCGACCCCAAACCGCTCACCGGCGATCCCGAGTACGCGGTGGCCCCTTTGATCTGGCGGCGGTTCGCGGACATGGACGGGGTCGCCGGCATCCGAACCCGCCTGGCCGCCCTCGCCGAGGCGGCCGACCTCGATTCTGACCGGGTCCGCGTCTGGACGCTGGTGCGCACGGTGGACTACTGGCTGTGGGCCCTGGGGATCGGCCTGACCGAGGATCCGCAGATGTGTCGGACCGTCGCCGAGGCCCTCTTCCCCACCCTCCGCTGATCAATGTCGACTGCTCAACCGGGGTTGCACCAGTCCGGAGCGGAGCAGATTGACGCGCGGAACACCAGGTCGGGTTTTGCAAAGGTCGGATCCGGACCGACCCTCGCCTCAGTACGTCCGGGACGCGGGTGCAGCCGGTCGTGAACCTGGCCCTTACCCATGAGGGCCGCGGCGCGGGGCGAGGCGAAGGACGTAGAGCACCGCGCTGTTGTTGTTGGCGGAAGCAGACGATAAGTGCTGGGGGAGCTGTCGCGCCTCCCATGAGATGACCTGTCCGACGGGCGCCGAGACCACTTCTGACATCGGCCGGGTGCTGGTAGGCGCCGTGCGGTTGAGGTCCGGCGTGGTCAAGAGAGCCCGATGTCGTCCCTCCCCACTGGTGTGGGACCGGCGCGGCGGCAACCTGATGCGGAATTGCAAAATTTCGCAATTGGTTAGATGCTGTATTGGCTGTGTCTGCAGGTAGCCGCGGGCACAGCCTTTCGCTGCCCCGGGACGGGGCTCGTTGGGGAAGCCGAGGGGTTGTGTCCGTTCCGCTGTACCAGGCCAAGGCCGAGTTCTTCCGGATGCTGGGGCATCCCGTACGGATACGGGTGCTGGAGCTGCTGCAGGACGGGCCCATGCCGGTACGGGAACTGCTCGCCGCGATCGAGGTGGAGCCCTCTGGCCTGTCGCAGCAGCTGGCCGTGCTGCGCCGCTCCGGGATCGTCACGTCGGCCCGTGAGGGCTCGACCGTCGTCTACGAGCTGGCCGGCGGAGACGTGGCCGATCTGATGAAGGCGGCACGCCGGATCCTGACCGAGATGCTGGCCGGACAGGGCGACCTGCTGGCCGAGCTGCGGGAAGCCGAGGTCGCCGCGCGATGACCTCGCAGATCAGCCGCGTGTGGGCCAGGATCGCACTGCTGCTGCCCGGCCGCGCCGATCTGGCGGAGATGCGGCGTGACCCGCGCCGGGACCTGCTGGCCGGTCTGACCGTTGCGATTGTGGCGCTGCCATTGGCGCTCGGCTTCGGTGTCTCCTCCGGGCTGGGCGCGAAGGCGGGTCTGGCGACCGCGGTGGTCGCGGGCGCGCTGGCGGCGGTCTTCGGCGGATCGAATCTGCAGGTGTCCGGGCCGACCGGCGCGATGACTGTGGTCTTGGTGCCGATCGTCGGCCAGTACGGGACGGGCGGGGTGCTGACCGTCGGGCTGATGGCCGGCGTGATGCTGGTCGCGCTGGCCGCGCTCAAGGCCGGGAAGTACATGCAGTACGTGCCCGCGCCGGTCGTGGAGGGCTTCACCCTCGGCATCGCCTGCGTGATCGGCCTGCAGCAGATCCCGAACGCCCTCGGCGTGCGCAAGCCGGATGGCGACCAGGTGCTCGTAGTGACCTGGCGGGCCATCGCGGAGTTCGCCAAGGCCCCGAACTGGACGGCAGTCGGCTTCGCGGTCACCGTCGCCGTGGTCATGCTGGTCGGCGCCCGACTCCGGCCGACCATCCCCTTCTCGATCGTCGCGGTCATCGCCGCGACGATCATGGCCCAGCTCGCCCACCTGGCCGCGGCGACGCCGATCGGTGACCTGCCCTCCGGGCTGCCCGTGCCGTCCCTGGCCTTCCTCAACCCCGGATCCTTGGGCACCCTGCTCGCGCCGGCGGTCGCCGTCGCCGCCCTTGCCGCCCTGGAGTCGCTGCTGTCGGCGTCGGTCGCCGACGGCATGACCGTCGGCCAGAAGCACGACCCGGACCGGGAACTGTTCGGCCAGGGCCTCGCGAACATCGCCGCCCCGCTGTTCGGCGGCGTTCCGGCGACCGGGGCGATCGCCCGCACCGCCGTCAATGTCCGTACGGGTGCGAGCTCCCGCCTGGCCGCCCTCACCCACGCCGCGATCCTCGCTGTGATCGTCTTCGCTGCGGCGCCGCTGGTCTCCAGGATCCCGCTCGCCGCACTGGCCGGAGTCCTGCTGGCCACCGCGATCCGCATGGTCGAGGTTGGCTCGCTGAAGGCCATGGCCAAGGCGACCCGCTCCGACGCCGTCATCCTCATCCTCACCGCGGCCGCCACGCTGGCCCTGGACCTGGTCTACGCGGTGATCATCGGCCTTGTCGTGGCCGGTGCTCTGGCCCTGCGCGCCGTCGCCAAGCAGGCCCGCTTCGACCAAGTGCCGCTGGACCGGGGCGATCACAGCGCCGAGGAACACGCCCTGCTGGCCGAGCACATCGTGGCCTACCGGATCGACGGCCCGTTGTTCTTCGCCGCCGCCCACCGCTTCTTGCTGGAGTTGACCGAGGTGGCCGACGTACGCGTCGTGATCCTGCGCATGTCGAGGGTGTCGACGATGGACGCCACCGGCGCCCTCGTCCTGAAGGACGCCGTTCAGAAACTGCACCGGCGAGGCATCACCGTCCTCGCCTCCGGCATACGGCCCGGCCAGCGCCAGGTCCTGGACTCGGTCGGCGCGCTCGACCTGTTGCGGTGCGAGGGCCGAGAGTACGCCACCACTCCCGAGGCGATCCGGGCCGCCCGTGATCACTTGGAGACAGCCGGGGTCCTGGCCGCCCTTCCGGTCTCCACGCCCCGAACCTCCACCGAGGAAGCCCAGCGATGAGCACTGCCCGCGGCACCCTTCGTATGGTCGAAGTCTCCGGCCCGGAGGCTCTGTGGCTGCTGGAGGGCAGCACGCTGGGGCGGTTGGTGTACGCCCAGCGGGACCTGACCGTGATCCGTCCCGCCCGGCACGTGTGGGAGTGCGGCCGCCTCGTGATCCGGACGCCGGCCCCGGCATCGGCGACGCCGGAGACAGCGACGTACCACGCCGACGAGATCCGTACCGTGCCCGGCACCGGCTGGACGGTCACCGTCTGCGGCCCCGTCGAGGTGATCACCGACCCCGACGAGGCTGCCCACTACCGGCGCACCCTGTCCGGCTGGAGCCACGGTCCGCACGACACCCTCCTGCGCCTGCACCCCAAAACGGTGGCCGGCTTTCGTCTCGCCCGTCCGGAGGCGTGATGACCACGCAACTGGTGACTCTGCCCTACCGGCACGTGCTCACGCTGCCCACCGAACCGTCCGCCGTCCGGATCGCCCGCGAGACGGCCGAGCAGGCCCTGGTCGAATGGGGGATCGGGCTGCGCCACCCCACCGTGGATCCGGCCCTGCTGATCCTCAGCGAGCTGGTCACCAACACCGTCCGACACGCCGCCGTCCTCTCCCCGCAGCTCACCGTGATCTACGCGGCGGGTGCGGACTGCCTGGCCTTCGCCGTCCACGACCGCCACCCCTACCAGCCCCCGCTGTACGGGGCAGTGACCGGGACTGGCGCCGGGGGCCTGGGCATCGTCGTGGAGCTCGTCCTCGACCTGGGCGGCACCGCGGTCATCCGCGGGGACGCCGACGGCCTGGGCAAGAGCATCTGGGTCACCCTTCCCCTCTGACCCCGACGAGCCGCACCCGCAAGGAAGCCCCCTCACGACCATCGACGGGCCCCATACCGTCGAAGACAACCTTGGCACCCTCTCCATCCTCCGTCGTGGCGATCGCCAAGTCCTCGATGAATCCCATCGCCGCCAGTTGCCGACCGGCGGTGACCGCGTGCGCGACATCGGCAGTGCCCTGGCTCGCCTTCACGGCGGCGGCCTCCGCCGAGAGCGGACCCGCGCCCTGGGAGGACAGCTGCCGACACTCGCAGCGGACCCGGCGCCGCTCTGCGCCGTCCAGTCACTCATCAACGCGCCCTCCCATACGTGAAGCGAGGGTCAGCCGCAGTGGGCATCACAGACGGTCTGCGTAATCTGAGGGCACCGGCCGCCGAAGGACAGTTTCAGCAGACGGTCACTGCCGCAGCGCGGGCATCCACTGTTCTGGCCGACGGCGGCGAGGCGCACTTGAAGTGCCCCATGCGGGACCTCCCCCGATCCTCCACCTCACGACCTCGTGACCTCAGGAATTGTTAATGTTGGCAATTCCTGAGGTCGTCACTGCCGGATTGGGCGGCTCGGTTCCTCGCCTGCGATTTCGGCGTGGTTGGTGCCGCAGGCGAGGAGGGTCGCATGTTGTTGACGAGTAGGTGGATGCGATGCGCCGAGGTCCGGCCGGTGGGGCCGTGTTCTTGGGCCGGGGAGGCGACGGCACGATGAGTACGCCGCTGTACCAGCTGAAGGCCGAGTTCTTCAAGACGCTGGGGCACCCAGCCCGCATCCGGGTCCTGGAGCTGCTGAGTGAGCGCGAGCACGCGGTTGCCGAGATGCTGCCCGAGGTGGGCATCGAGCCCGCGCACCTCTCACAACAGCTGGCGGTGTTGCGGCGGGCGAACCTGGTGGTGACCCGCAAGGAGGGCTCGACTGTGTACTACTCGCTCACGAGCCCGTACGTCGCCGAGCTGCTCCGAGTCGCCCGCACCATCCTCTCCGGCGTGCTGGCCGGACAGGCCGAACTGCTCGCTGACCTCCAGGCCGCGCAGCAGGAGGCGAAGCCGCCGTCGTAGCGACGTGTGGGCGGGGGGTGAGGGTTCCCCGTGGCCGTGTCGGACGTC
>NZ_JBSFJX010000217.1:0-12937 GCF_053598275.1 Streptomyces sp. NPDC001156
CAAAACACCACCGACCGGTACCGGCCCACCCCGAATGAGACCCGACCCGCGCGCAAGCGGCACAAGGCCCACGTCGGAACAGCCGCCCCAGTAGGGAACGCACCCCCCACAGGCGGCGCACCCGAACAGGAACTGGTCGGACGGCATCCCATCACGGGATGACTCTTAGGTCTCCAGCGCGTCCAGCGCCCCCAGCTGTTCCATCAACCCCAGCCGGTCGTACTGCCACCAGCCCTCCACGATCTTCCCGTCGGCTCCGCACCGGAAGACGGTCGTACCGGTCATGGTGACATCCTTGCCCGTGGGCGGGATTCCGAGGAACTCGCCGGTGTGCCGGGCGTTCCAGGTCCACCGGGTGCACACCTGCTCGCCTGCGGCGATCTGGTCCTCGATGGTGAACGCGAAGTCGAAGCCGTCCCGCCACATCCGTATCTCACGGCGCATCGCGTCCATGCCGAGGGTGTCCTGCTCGTTGGCGGGATCGTGGTCGTGGTAGTGCTCGGTGAGCAGCCCGTCCAGTGGCGGCAGGTCGCCCTTGGTCGCGATGACCTCGAAGAACCGCCGTACGGTGGCCGCGTACAGCTGCTCGTCCTGCACCACGTCCAGATCCGTGAAGGTGGGCATCCCGTCGCAGAGGGCGGTCATGTCACGGAAGATCTGATCGGTCTCCGGAAGGCGGGAGGTCCGCATCGCGTACTCGTACGAGGGGAACTCCACGATCTCCACGAAGTGCGAGGCGTCGGACCTGTCCTTGCCGATCAGACTGTGTCTCGCGCTCCGCTTCCCGCCGGTCTGCTCGAGCCATGTGTCCACGAGCTGGTTCATCTCGTCGAACCGGCTGGTCTTGCAGTCGATGAGCTGCACAAATGTCATGACGCCGCCTCCGGCCCCCCTGGGTCCGGCAGATACGCCCAGTTTCCCACCCGAGGGGCGGCGTCACCCGTCCTGCCGCGACCCGTACCCGGGCCGCCCGCTGTGCCGACGGGGCACTACTGCGGTCCGTACTTGCGTCCCGTCCGCGAGCTGATCCCGCCCAGCAGCGCGCGCGGCGTCACCTTCACCACGCTCATCAGCGCCTTGTACCGGGGGTCGGGGATGGAGACCGTCCTGCCCCGGGCCAGGTCCGCGAGGGCGGTGGTGACCACATTGTCCGCGTGCAGCCACATCCAGCCCGGGATGTTGTCCGTGCCCATTCCGGCGCGCTCGTGGAACTCTGTACGGACGAATCCCGGGCACAGTGCCATCAGCCGTACGCCCGACCCGGCCAGATCACGCGCCGCGCCCTGGGTGAACTGCACGACCCACGCCTTGGACGCGCCGTACGTGCCGCGCGGGACGAACGCCGCCACCGAGGCCACATTGACGACCCCGCCGCGGCCGCGGGTGCGCATCGACTCCGCCGCCGCGCTCGTCAGCCGCAGCACCGCCTCGCAGTGCACCTTGAGCATCCGCAACTCGTCCGCCATCGGCACTTCGAGATAACGGCCCTTGTTGCCGAAGCCCGCGTTGTTCACGAGCAGGTCGACGGGGTTCTTGAGATCGGACAGACGCGTGGCCACCGCCTCGATGCCCTCGTCGGTGGCCAGGTCGGCGGTCAGCACCTTCGCCTCGATGCCGTGCCGGTCGTGCAACTCGGTCGCCTGTTCCCCCAGTCGCTTGGTGTCGCGTGCCACCAGGACGAGGTCATGGCCGTCGGCGGCCAGCCGCCGTGCGAACGCGGCGCCGATGCCCGCGGTCGAACCCGTAATCAGAGCCGTTGTCATGGGCCAACGATAGTGACCCGGAACGACCGAGTCCGCCTCCCGGACCGGGCATCGCCAAGGCTCCGCGGCCCGCCTTCGCGAGCCAGGGCTACTTCTCCGCGGGGTGCTTCAGGGCGTACTGACGTGCAGCGACCACGACCTCCGTGTGCAGCGCGTCACCCGCCGTCAGCAGCCGGGGCAGGAGATGCCGTTCCGTGGTGGACGCACGGAACTGGAGGGCCACCGTCACATCGTGATCGGGGCGGTGCACGATCGTGACGGGGTCTCCGCCCCGGATCTCACCCGGTTCGATCACGCGCAGGTACGCGCCGGGCGCTCCTTGGTGCGTGAACCGCTTGACCCAGCCGCGCTCGCCCAGATGTGCCTGGAAGGTGCGGCACGGTATACGCCCGGAGGTGACCTCCAGGACCAGGTCGGACCCGATGCGCCAGCGCTCGCCGATGCGCGCGCCGGACACGTCGAGGCCCACCGTGGTGAGGTTCTCGCCGAAGGAGCCGCTCGGCAGCGCGCGGCCCAGCTCGCGCTCCCAGGCGTCCAGGTCCTCGCGTGCGAACGCGTACACCGCCTGGTCGTCGCCGCCGTGGTGCCGCAGATCGCATACCGCGTCCCCCGCCACCCCGCTCGCGCCGGTCCCCTTGGGTCCGGGCGCGGCCACCCGCACCGGTCCGTCCACCGGCCGCTTGTCGATGCCGGTGAGTCCCTCCGCCTGGTCGGTGTAGTCGACGGCTACGGGCCGGCCCACGTTCAGTGACAGAAGCTTCATGCCGGCACGGTAGGCGACCGAAGGTCAAAGCAGCGACGCAATATTCGTCACGGTACCCAAGATTCGCTTATGCTCACGACGTGATCGAGGCCCGACATCTCCGTGTGCTGCGCGCCGTCGCCGCCACCGGCTCCTTCTCGGCGGCCGGCCGCGAACTGGGCTGCACCCAGCCCGCGGTCAGCCAGCAGATGAAGGCGCTCGAGGCGTCGGTCGGTACGCCGCTGCTGGTCCGCACCGGCCGCGAGATGCGCCTGACCCAGGCCGGTGAGGCGCTGGTGCGGCATGCGGCCGGCGTCCTCGCGGGGCTGACCGCCGCAGAGGAGGAGGTCGCCGCCATCGCCGGTCTGCGGGCCGGCCGTGTCCGCCTCGTCTCCTTCCCGAGCGGCAGCTCCACATTGGTCCCCACCGCTCTCGCCGCACTGCGCGCCGCGCACCCCGGCACACGGGTCTCCCTCGAGGAGGCCGAACCGCCGGAGTCGGTGGAGAAGCTGCGTGCGGGGGACTGCGACATCGCCCTCGCGTTCCGCTACGAAGGGGCGGCCGGCGCCGAGGAGTGGGACGACCTGGTGGTCCGTCCCCTGCTCGTCGACCGGCTCGTCGGCCTCGTCCCCGCCGCGCACCGGCTGGCCGGCGCGGAGTCGGTGGCCATCGGCGAGCTCGCCGGGGAGTCCTGGATCGCGGGGTGCCCGCGCTGCCGGGGTCAGCTGGTGGAGGCGTGCGAGAGCGCGGGCTTCACGCCCCGTATCGACTTCGCGACGGACGACTATCCGGCGGTGGTGGGCCTGGTCGGCGCCGGTCTCGGCGTGGCGGTGCTGCCGCAGCTCGCCATCGAGTCCGTACGGCCGAGGAGTGCCCGCCCGGTCACGCTGGAGCCTGCGGTGCGGCGGGAGATCGTCGCACTCACCCTGCCCGACCTGGCGCATGTGCCGGCGGTGGAAGCGACGCTGGAAGAACTGGCGCGAGCGGCCGCGCGATAGGTCACCGGAGCCCGATCTTGGGCGGTTCTACCGGCCCGAACCCCCTGGCTTCTGCCGACCCCCGAAGCCGTCCCCCTGTTCACACCCCCGAGCGACCCTCTGTGGTGTGCTGCCCACCCCAAAAAGGGCACACACATGCGTGCCCGTGGTGAAGAAACGTTCCTTCAGTTGTTCGAGGCGGCGCTGCCCCCGCTACTCGTGGACGCGGGTACCAGCCGGTTCCGTGCTCGTCCCATGAGCTCTTCTCGTTCGTCCTCGGTCAGTCCGCCCCACACGCCGTACGGCTCGCGCACCGCCAGTGCGTGGGCCGCGCACTCCGCGCGTACGGGGCACCTCATACAGACCTCTTTGGCCGAGTTCTCGCGAGCGCTCCGGGCCGCGCCGCGTTCGCCCTCCGGATGGAAGAAGAGCGAGCTGTCGACCCCACGGCAGGCCGCATGGAGCTGCCAGTCCCACAGATCCGCGTTCGGACCGGGAAGGCGGGAGAAATCTGCCATTGCGTGTCCCCTTGTTGCCGTTCTAGGCGGATATCTGAGTCTTTGACCGTACAGCGACGATCTTAGGAGATGAAAATATGACTCATTGCGAATCTAGCTCCAGACACCAGCAAACGGGAAGAAAAGCGGCTAAATGGGGCATAGGTTGTGATGAAAGTTCGAGAGCCCGCCGCGCATGTATGCACTGTGTCCGGACCCTCACGTACAGTGCCCAAGATGGCTTGCTGCACCGTAACTCTTTCGAGTGACCATCGTTGAGAGTGCGGAGGCGGTTGAAAGAACAAGCGCTCGGGCAGGCGTCCGAGGGCGTCGACCGCACAGGTGACGATTCGTACCAGCCTGGAGGCTTAAGGTGACGCGCATCAGCTGCGGAGGGCGGTCATGACATCCGTCCTCGTCTGCGACGACTCCCCGCTTGCCCGAGAGGCGCTCCGCCGCGCGGTGGCGACCGTGCCCGGTGTCGAGCGCGTGACGACGGCGGCCAACGGCGAGGAAGTCCTCCGCCGCTGGGGGGCCGACCGTTCGGACCTGATTCTGATGGACGTACGCATGCCCGGTCTGGGCGGCGTCGAGACCGTACGGCGCCTGCTGTCCGCCGACCCCGGTGCGCGCATCATCATGCTCACCGTCGCCGAGGACCTCGACGGTGTCGCGCTCGCGGTGGCCGCCGGCGCCCGCGGCTATCTGCACAAGGACGCCTCGCGCGCCGAACTGCGGGCGACCGTCACGCAGGCCCTCGCCGACCCGACCTGGCGGCTCGCCCCGCGGCGGCTGCGCTCGGCCGAGATGGGTGCCGCGCCCACGCTCACCGCGCGCGAGATCCAGGTCCTCGAGGGCATGAGCCACGGCCGCTCCAACGCGGAGATCGGCCGTGAGCTGTTCCTCTCCGAGGACACCGTGAAGACGCACGCCCGGCGGCTGTTCAAGAAGCTCGGCGCCTCCGACCGCGCGCACGCCGTGGCGCTCGGCTTCCGGTGGGGCCTGGTCCGCTAAGTGGGTCGTCGCGGGGCTACGCGGATCCCCGCCTACCGCACGGTGGGCGGGGTTGGCAACGGGGCCCGCCGGGTGCCCGCTGCTCGTTTCGCCGCGGATGCCGCATCCTTGGAGGTGTGGAGTTCCTCGGGGACGAGTCGATCGAGCGGAAGGGGAGGGCGCAGGAGATGAGTTCCGGCGCACCTGCTCATAACGCTTCGGTGCACAACTATGGACGCGGTGCCACGGACCGGACTACGCCAAGGCACCATGGACCGATGCGCGACGACGAGACAACGGTGATCGGTGCGCTCGTCCATCGTGCCGTCGACGGCGACGAGCAGGCGACCCATGACCTGCTCGCCCGCGTTCACCCGTTGGCGTTGCGCTACTGCCGTACCCGTCTGTCCCGACTGCCTGGCGACGCCCGGCACTTCGTCGAGGACCTGGCGCAGGAGGTCTGCGTCGCCGTCCTCCTCGCCCTGCCGCGCTACAAGGACACCGGGCGGCCCTTCGAGGCGTTCGTCTTCGCGATCGCCGCGCACAAGGTCGCGGATCTGCAGCGCGCGGCGATGCGGCACCCCGGCTCGACGGCGGTCCCGTCGGACGAGATGCCGGAGCGCCCGGACGACTCCCTGGGGCCCGAGGAGCGGGCGCTGCTCAGCAGCGATGCCGAATGGGCCAAGAAACTCCTGGCCAACCTCCCGGAGAACCAGCGAGAGCTGCTGCTGCTCCGGATCGCGGTGGGCTTGACCGCGGAGGAAACGGGTCAGATGTTGGGAATGTCACCGGGCGCGGTCAGGGTGGCCCAGCACCGGGCCCTGAGCAGACTGCGGGCGCTCGCGGAGCAGTAGGCGCGTCCTGCCGCCGGCCGGGGCGATCAGCGGCGTCGGCGCGTTCGCGCGCTGCCGTCCCGGTGGTTCCGGGTTCCGTGCCCGCGCCGGGCCGGCCACGGCGACTCGTCCACCGGCCCTCATATGAACAGGCGGAACCTCCTTTTCGTACGAACACATGAAGCCGGGGGGCATCGCAAACTGTGGAATGAGACGCCCGTGCTTCCCGTTAGCATGGACATCCGCACCGATCAAGGCCATTTGGGGAAGGTGTCATGACTGCCAACGTCGACGGAGTGCCCGAGAAATTCGCGACACTCGGGCTGACCTACGACGACGTGCTGCTGCTGCCGGGCGCGTCCGACATGGCGCCCGACGAGATCGACACCACCTCGTACGTCTCCAAGAACGTCCGGGTCAACATCCCGCTTCTGTCCGCCGCCATGGACAAGGTGACCGAGTCGCGCATGGCGATCGCGATGGCCCGCCAGGGTGGCGTCGGCGTACTGCACCGCAACCTGTCGATAGAGGACCAGGCCAACCAGGTCGACCTGGTCAAGCGCTCCGAGTCCGGCATGGTGGCCAATCCGATCACCATCCACCCGGACGCCACGCTCGCCGAGGCGGACGCCCTGTGCGGCAAGTTCCGCATCAGCGGTGTCCCGGTCACCGACGGCGCCGGCAAGCTGCTCGGCATCGTCACCAACCGCGACATGGCCTTCGAGAACGACCGCTCCCGCCAGGTGCACGAGGTCATGACCCCGATGCCCCTGGTCACCGGCCACGTCGGCATCTCCGGCACCGAGGCGATGCAGCTGCTGCGCCGCCACAAGATCGAGAAGCTTCCGCTGGTCGACGAGGCGGGCATTCTCAAGGGTCTGATCACGGTCAAGGACTTCGTGAAGGCCGAGCAGTACCCGAACGCCGCGAAGGACGCCGAGGGCCGTCTCATCGTCGGCGCCGCGGTGGGCGTCGCGGGCGACTCGTTCGAGCGCGCCCAGGCCCTGATCGAGGCGGGCGCCGACTTCATCGTCGTCGACACCGCGCACGGCCACTCCCGGCTGGTCGGCGACATGGTCGCCAAGATCAAGTCGAACTTCTCGGGCGTCGACATCATCGGCGGCAACATCGCCACCCGCGAGGGCGCCCAGGCGCTCATCGACGCCGGCGTCGACGGCATCAAGGTCGGTGTCGGCCCGGGCTCCATCTGCACGACCCGCGTGGTCGCCGGCATCGGCGTACCCCAGGTGACCGCCATCTACGAGGCGTCGCTCGCCGCCCGGGAGGCCGGTATCCCGGTCATCGGCGACGGCGGTCTGCAGTACTCGGGTGACATCGCGAAGGCCCTGGTCGCGGGCGCCGACACGGTGATGCTTGGCTCGCTGCTCGCGGGCTGCGAGGAGTCGCCGGGCGAACTGCTCTTCATCAACGGCAAGCAGTTCAAGTCCTACCGCGGCATGGGCTCCCTCGGCGCCATGCAGTCCCGTGGCGACCGCAAGTCCTTCTCCAAGGACCGCTACTTCCAGGAGCGCATCGCCTCCGACGACGAGCTGATCCCCGAGGGCATCGAGGGCCAGGTGCCCTACCGCGGCCCGCTCGCCTCGGTCGTCCACCAGCTGGTCGGCGGTCTGCGCCAGTCCATGTTCTACGTCGGCGGCAGGACGGTCCCCGAGCTCCAGGCGAAGGGCCAGTTCGTCCGGATCACGTCCGCGGGCCTGAAGGAGAGCCACCCGCACGACATCCAGATGACGGTCGAGGCGCCGAACTACAGCGGGAAGTGATCCACGCGCGCGTGAACCGCGCGGAAAGCTCGTCCAAGGGCGGTCCCGGAGGTTCCGGGGCCGCCCTCGACGTGCGTCCGGGCGCCCCCCGGCACAGCGGTCGGCGATACTGGAAGACGCTGAAACGCATCAGGGAAAGGCCACAGACGTGACTGAGATCGAGATCGGGCGCGGCAAGCGCGGCCGCCGGGCGTACGCCTTCGACGACATCGCCGTCGTCCCCAGCCGCCGTACGCGGGACCCGAAGGAGGTCTCGATCGCCTGGCAGATCGACGCCTACCGCTTCGAGCTGCCCTTCCTGGCCGCCCCCATGGACTCGGTCGTCTCGCCGGCCACCGCCATCCGCATCGGCGAGCTCGGCGGCCTCGGCGTGCTGAACCTCGAGGGTCTGTGGACGCGGTACGAGGACCCGCAGCCGCTCCTCGACGAGATCGCCGGGCTGCCCGCCGAAGCCGCGACCCGCCGCCTCCAGGAGGTCTACGCGGCCCCCATCAAGGAGGAACTGATCGGGCAGCGCATCAAGGAGGTGCGCGACTCGGGCGTTGTCACCGCGGCCGCACTCTCCCCGCAGCGCACGGCCCAGTTCTCCAAGGCCGTCGTGGACGCGGGCGTGGACATCTTCGTCATCCGCGGCACCACGGTGTCGGCGGAGCACGTCTCCCACTCGCACGAGCCGCTGAACCTGAAGCAGTTCATCTACGAGCTCGACGTCCCGGTCATCGTCGGCGGCTGCGCCACCTACACCGCCGCCCTGCACCTGATGCGCACCGGCGCGGCCGGCGTGCTGGTCGGCTTCGGCGGCGGCGCCGCGCACACCACGCGCAATGTGCTGGGCATTCAGGTCCCGATGGCCACGGCGGTCGCGGACGTCGCGGCGGCCCGCCGCGACTACATGGACGAGTCCGGCGGCAGGTACGTACACGTGATCGCGGACGGCGGCGTCGGCTGGTCCGGCGACCTGCCGAAGGCGATCGCCTGCGGCGCCGACGCCGTGATGATGGGCTCCCCTCTCGCCCGCGCCACGGACGCGCCAGGCAGGGGCCACCACTGGGGCATGGAGGCCGTCAACGACGAACTCCCGCGGGGCATGAAGGTCGACCTCGGCACGGTCGGCACGATCGAGGAGGTCCTCACGGGCCCCTCGCACACTCCGGACGGTTCGATGAACTTCTTCGGCGCCCTGCGTCGCGCGATGGCCACCACCGGCTACAGCGAGCTGAAGGAGTTCCAGCGGGTCGAGGTGACGGTGGCGGACTCGCAGCACCGGCGGTGATGTGACGCTGCGCGCGGCTTGAGCGGACGAAGGGGCCCGTTCACCCCGATGGGTGAACGGGCCCCTTCGTGTGTCCAAGTGCCCAGGTAGGGGCGCTCTTTGCGATACGAGGGCGCACGGTTGCCTTCGGGGTGAATGCGCGTCGGACGGCCGTTGCGAGCCGATAGTGTCCGTGTCCGGCGACCTCGTTCTCTGGGGCGCCCCCTTCCAAGGACAAGGTTCCGGACCCCGGCCGTCGGAGCCCGGCCCGAACTCCGATGGACCGTCCACCGGGTACTGGGCGGTGTCATGGAAGGGGGCGTGCCCATGGGCCGTCACCGCAAGCCCACCCGCTGGGATCGGATCCGTCTGGGGACGGTGAAGTGCCGGAGGAGGTGGATCTTGCGGATGTGTCGGATGGTGAGCGGTCACCCCTAGAGAGAATAGGGGTGGACACTCCGCTCATCGTTCAGGAGCGTCTCTGATTGGCTTAGCGAGCCTGAGCGTTGCTCAGCCTTGGGAGCCAATCGCCTTCGTGCCCTGGTACTGAACGACCGGAGCCGCCAGCCCGCGTGGCACGTCCCTCCGGACGCTGGTCGACCGGGCCGCAAGACCCGACCGAGGAGGGTGCCCGACGTCGCCTGAGCGCCAGGCATGCGCGTCACACTCTGCCACAGGCTCACTACGCTTCGCTAATCCAACTGATGAGCCTGCCGCAGTACCCGCTGCGGTGGGCTCCACCTGCTCGTACGGTAGCGGCGCGGCCGCCCCGTACGCCCCCGGCCCCGGAGGCCAGGCCGTCCCATGCGCCCCCTTCACAACCTGTGCGCCGCCCCAGTAGGCGTGGCGCCCCGTGTGTCCAGCAGCAGCTGCGCCTTCACCGACAGGCCCTGCAGGTCGTACGTGCGGTGGTGCTGGAGCAGGATCGTCAGGTCGGCGCCCGCAGCCGCCTCGTAGAGGGAGTCCGCGCGCGGGATCGGGCGGTCGAGGACGCTCCACGCGGGGACGTGCGGGTCGTGGTAGCTGACGGACGCCCCCAGTTGCATCAGACGCAGCGCGATCTCGTGCGCGGGTGAGCCCTGCTGGTCGGCGACTTCCGGCTTGTAGGTGACGCCCAGCAGCAGGACGCGGGCGCCGCGGGCCGACTTGCCGTGCTCGTTCAGGAGGGTCGCGGCACGCTGGACGACGTACCGGGGCATGTTGCCGTTCACCTGCTCAGCCAGTTCGACCATGCGGAGGCTGCGCCCGGTCAGGCCCGCCAGGTCCTGGGGGACGGCGTGGCCGCCGACACCCGGGCCGGGACGGAAGGCCTGGAAGCCGAACGGCTTGGTCTCCGCGCAGCGGACGACGTCCCAGAGGTCGACGCCCAAGTCGTGGCACAGGACCGCCATTTCGTTGACCAGGGCGATGTTGACCTGTCGGTAGTTCGTCTCCAGGACCTGTACGGTCTCCGCCTCGCGGGGTCCACGCGCGCGTACCACCTTGTCGGTGAGGCGCCCGTAGAAGGTGGCCGCGGACTCGGTGCAGGCCGGGGTGAGGCCGCCGATGACCTTGGGGGTGTTGGCGGCGGCGAAGGCGCGGTTGCCGGGGTCGACGCGGCTGGGCGAGTAGGCGAGGTGGAAATCGCGGCCCGCGCGCAGACCGGATCGTTCTTCCAGGAGGGGGCGCAGGAAATTCTCCGTCGTGCCGGGGGGCACCGGTGACTCCAGGATCACGGTGGTGTGCGGGCGCAGCCGTTCGGCGAGGATGAGGGCGGCGGCCTTGACCTGGGTGAGGTCGAGCGCGCCGTCGGCCCCGCGCGGGACGGGGGCGCAGATGACGGCGGTGCGGACGCGGCCGAGTTCGGCGGGGTTGGTGGTGGGCCGGAAGCCCCGGGCGAGCATCCGGCGCAGTTCGGCGGCGGTGAGGGGACCGGCCTCGGGTCCCGTCCGGTACCCGAGGGTCGAGACGCCGGCCGCGACGGCGGCCTGGGCCAGGGGCAGGCCGAGATGACCGAGTCCGATGACGGCGAGATCTGCGGGCATGGAGTGGGCCGTCCTTCCCAGTAGCCGAAGCGGGACAGGTGCGCAAGTTCTGTGGACAGAAAGAGCGAGCGCAATGTCACACTAGGAGTAAATATGACCTACTTGCGGGATTGATTGGGCGAATTTCCGCGAGTGTTGTCCACAGGCTGCGAGTGCGTGGTGGCCGAAGTCGGGCATCCCGGTCAGACTTTGGGAATAGGGGAGACGAACCGGGCTTCGCCGGAAAGGTGTGGCCAGCGCGACTGACCGGGAGGCAGCGGTGAGGACAGGGACACTGGGACCGGCGCAGCGCGCCGAATCACTGGCGGCGATGACCGAGCGCGAGCTGGACGTGCTGGTGGTGGGCGGAGGCGTGGTCGGCGCGGGCACCGCGCTGGACGCGGCGACCCGTGGTCTGTCCACGGGCCTGGTGGAGGCCCGTGACTGGGCGTCCGGCACCTCCAGCAGGTCCAGCAAGCTGATACACGGCGGTCTGCGCTATCTGGAGATGCTCGACTTCGCGCTCGTCCGCGAGGCACTGAAGGAGCGGGGGCTGCTGCTGGAGCGTCTGGCACCGCACCTCGTGAAGCCGGTGCCCTTCCTGTATCCGCTGCAGCACAAGGGCTGGGAGCGGCTGTACGCGGGCTCGGGCGTCGCGCTCTACGACGCCATGTCGATGGCCCGCAGCCACGGCCGTGGACTTCCCGTGCACCGTCATTTGACCCACCGTCATGCCCTGCGCATCGCTCCCTGCCTGAAGAAGGACGCGCTGGTCGGTGCATTGCAGTATTACGACGCGCAGATGGACGACGCCCGCTATGTGGCCAACTTGGTGCGCACGGCCGCGTGGTACGGCGCGAAGGTCGCCAACCGCGCCCGGGTGACGGGCTTCCTGCGCGAGGGCGAGCGTGTCGTCGGCGCCCGGGTGCAGGACGTGGAGGGCGGCGGGGACTACGAGATCCGCGCCCAGCAGATCGTCAACGCCACCGGGCCGTGGACCGACGACACCCAGGCGATGGTGGGCGAGCGGGGCCAGTTCCACGTCCGGGCGTCCAAGGGCATCCACCTGGTCGTGCCGAAGGACCGGATCCACTCGTCGACGGGCCTGATCCTGCGGACCGAGAAGTCCGTCCTCTTCGTCATCCCGTGGGGTCGGCACTGGATCATCGGGACGACCGACACCGAATGGAACCTCGACAAGGCGCACCCCGCCGCCTCCAGCGCGGACATCGACTACCTGCTGGAGCACGTGAACTCGGTCCTCGCCGTGCCCCTCTCGCGCGACGACGTCGAGGGCGTGTACGCGGGCCTGAGGCCCCTGCTCGCCGGGGAGTCCGACGCCACCAGCAAGCTGTCCCGTGAGCACATAGTGGCGCATGCGGCGCCCGGTCTCGTGGTCGTGGCGGGCGGCAAGTACACGACGTACCGGGTGATGGCCAAGGACGCCGTCGACGAGGTGGTGCACGGCCTCGACCGGCGGGTCGCCGAGTGTGTCACCGAGGACGTGCCGCTGCTGGGCGCCGAGGGATACCGGGCGCTGTGGAACGCGCGGGCGCGCATAGCGGCCCGCACCGGGCTGCACGTGGTGCGGGTGGAACACCTGCTGAACCGCTACGGGTCGTTGGCGGAGGAGGTGCTCGACCTGATCGTGGGCGACCCTTCGCTCGGCGAACCGCTCCGGGCGGCCGACGACTACCTGCGGGCCGAGGTCGTCTACGCGGCCTCGCACGAGGGCGCGCGGCACCTGGACGACGCGCTGACCCGGCGGACGCGCATCTCGATCGAGACGTTCGACCGCGGCACGCGCAGCGCCCGGGAGGCGGCCGAGTTGATGGCGCCGGTGCTCGGCTGGGACGCGGACCAGATCGAGCGCGAGGTCGAGCACTACGAGAAGCGGGTGCAGGCGGAGCGGGAGTCGCAGCGCCAGCCCGACGATCTGACCGCGGATGCGGCGAGGCTGGGCGCGCCGGACATAGTGCCGCTCTAAGAGTCATCACGTAATGCTGTGATGCCCGTCCGGTGTCTGTGCGGAGCTGGCGCGGCTGGGCGGCGCTTGTCCGTGCAGCCGGCTGTTTCGACGTGGGCCTTGTACCGCA
>NZ_JBSFJX010000218.1:0-12881 GCF_053598275.1 Streptomyces sp. NPDC001156
CATACCTTCCGGCTGTTCAAGCAGACCCTGGGCTGGACCGTCCCCAAGGTCCGCGACCCCGCGACCGCCGACCTGTGGACCTGGCTGATCATCGCTGCCCACACCCAGCTCCGCCTCGCCCGACCACTCGCCGAGGACCTGCGCCGGCCCTGGGAACGGCCGGCCGAGCCCCGCCGCCTCACCCCCGCCCGGGTCCGCCGGGGGTTCCGCCACCTCCGCGTGAAGACCGCCCGGCCCGCAGGAGTGCCCCAACCCTCCCGACCCGGGCCCGGACGCCCACCCGGCTCGAAGAACCGCAGGCCAGCACCACGACACGAGCCCGGGAAGACCGTGAAACGAGCCGAAACCCTCAGCGAACACGTCCGCTTGAAACAGCAGCGAGGTTAAACATCAAGCTGAGAAGCTGTTGTCTTTTCGATCTTGAGCGCTGGCGGTCGAACGCCGGTTCCCGGTTGGGTGACCTTGCGGTGGCGAGGGCATGAAGCCGGGGCCTCCTGAACAGCTCGTGGGTGTCGAATCCATAGAGCACCAGGATGCCCCGATGCCGCGGTCTTCCGTGTCAGTGCTGATGGAGTCCAACTCGGCTGCTCCATCGTGTGATTGCCTCGCGCATGTGTACGGCAACGCGGCCGACCGGCCCGAGCGGCAGCGCCGGTATCCGACGGACATGACGGATACGGAGTGGTCGGCGATCCGGCCGCTGCTGCCGGTGCCGAGCTGGCTGTGTGGCCGGGGCGGCCGGCCGGAAGGGTATTGCTACCGGCGAATGCTGGACGCGATCCGCTATCTCGTGGACAACGGGATCAAGTGGCGCGCCATGCCGGCCGACTTCCCGCCGTGGGACCGGGTGTATGCGCTCTTCCGCCGCTGGCGCGAGAACGCCCTGGTCAAGGAGTTCCATGACCGGCTGCACGGCCAGATCCGCAAGCGGCTGGGGCGGGATGCGGAGCCGACGGCCGCCGTGATCGACTCGCAGTCCGTCAAGGCGGACGCCGTCCTCGGCGCCGACAGCCGCGGGTTCGACGGCGGCAAGCTGATCAACGGCCGTAAGCGGCATGTCGTGGTCGACACGCTCGGCCTGCTGCTGGGGGTGATGGTCACGGCCGCGGATGTCGGTGACCGCACCGCCGCCCAGGTGCTGCTTGAGCAAGTGGTCGGCGCGCACCACCTGTTGGCCCTGGTCTGGGCTGATGGCGGCTACACCGGCAGTCTCGTCGAGTACTGCCTGGCCGTGCTCGCGCTGGTCGTTTCGATCGTCAAGCACAGCGACGACCAGAAGGGGTTCATGGTGCTGCCCAAGCGGTGGATCGTCGAGCGCCTCTTCGCCCACCTGATGCGAAGTCGCCGCTTGTGCGCGACTTCGAGCGGCGCACCACCAGCGCCGAGGCGATGGTCTACTGGTCGATGATCGGGCTCATGACCCGCCGCCTGGCCCGGCACACCCGCAGCGAGGGTGAACCAGCCCGGCTGCTGCTCGGCCAGCCAGCCGCGGGCGACCAGGCGTTTGGCTTTCGACCGCAGTGCCTCCACCCGTGCCGGCACCACGTCCATGCCGAACGCGGCGGCCATCTCCTGGCAGGTCAACGGGCCTTGATGGAGCTGGGCCCGGTCCGCGAGCGCCTTGAGGATGCGCTGGTAGTCCACCGACAGCACCGACCAGGTCAGCCCCTGGCGCCACACCGGCACCTGCGACTTCTGCTTCACCGCATCCCGGGGCGCCGACTGCGCGTCCGCATCCCGCGGATCCGGGGCGACCTCCGTGTCGGGGGTGGTGCCGTCGTCCGGATCCAGCACCGCATCGACCCGCTTGCGGGCGATCGCCCACTCCTGCCATTCCTGCTCGGCCACGGCCAGCTCGGCCTGGATGCGGTCGGCCTCCTCCCGCAGCCCGTCGACTCGACGCCGAGCGGCGAGCTCGTGCTGTTCCAGTAGTCCAACAACCGACGGCATCCGCGACCTCCCCAGGAGCGACAACCCGACAGGCCACCACTCCCACGGAACCACCGCTCCTATCCCCGACCAGCGGAAACGCGTCGATCATGTCCGGAAAGACTGTGAGGATGACCTGGTACCGCTTCGAGCGGTGGCCTGACCCGCGGAAAGACTGGCTTTGATGCCCTGCTGTTGATCTGTCGGCCACCGCGCGGAGCGGTATCTGCTGCCGCCGGGCAGGGGGCGTGTCCCGATAGGGGCCTTCGCGACAGGCACCGTCACAGTCT
Source organism: Streptomyces sp. NPDC001156 (assembly GCF_053598275.1). NCBI lineage: Bacteria > Bacillati > Actinomycetota > Actinomycetes > Kitasatosporales > Streptomycetaceae > Streptomyces > Streptomyces sp. NPDC001156. The sequence continues at coordinate 2,220 of NZ_JBSFJX010000218.1, forward strand.
TGACCTCCCCTGCCCGACGACGGCCACCGCTTCCGAGGCGATCAGGAGACAGGCGACCTTGCCCAGCATCACGAAGCCCACAGCCCCGTGTCACGTCCCGGCCGACGCCGCAGAGGAGGTCCTGCTCGGCGTCGACACCCATAAGGACTTCCACGCGGCAGCCGTCATCACCGTCCTCGGCGCCGCATTGGACGGCCGCAGCTTCCCGGCCACCACCGAGGTCTATCACCAACTTGTCTCCTGGGCACGCTCGTTCGGCGCCCTGCACCGGGCAGGGGTGGAGTGCACCGGCTCCTATGGCGCCGCGCTCGCCCGTTACCTGCGCGCCGGGGGCATCGAGGTGACAGAGGTCAACCAGCCTGACAAGGCAGCGCGCCGACGACGTGGCAAGACCGACGCCGTCGACGCGGAAGCGGCGGCCCGCGCCGTGCTGTCCGGTCGCGCGACCGCGACCCCGAAGACGAGCGACGGGCCGGTCGAAGAGCTGCGGCTGCTCAAGCTCGCGAAAGGGTCCGCGATCAAGTCCCGGACCCAGGCCATCAACCAGCTCAAGAGCGTCCTGGTCTCGGCCGACACCACCTTGCGCGAGTCGCTGGCCGGGCTGAGCAACCCGCACCTGTTCAAGCGGTGCGCGGAGCTGGACGATTCGCAAGAATGCGGTCCGGCGGGCACCGCCCGGCACGTGCTGAAACTCCTCGCTGGCCGCATCCAGCACCTGACCGGGGAGATCGACGACCTGAACAAGCGGATAGCCGCGGGGGTCGAAGCAAACTTCCCCGGCCTGCTCGACATGCACGGCGTCGGCCCGGACAGTGCCGCCACCCTGCTGATCTCGGCCGGCGACAACCCCGATCGCCTCAGCAGCGAGGCGTCCTTCGCCGCCCTGTGCGGCACCAGCCCCGTCGAGGCATCCTCCGGCAAGACCCAACGACGCCGTCTCAACCGTGGCGGTGACCGCCAGGCCAACGCGGCCCTCTACCGGATCGTCCTCAGCCGCCTGCGCTGGGACGACCGTACCCAGGACTACCTGCGGCGACGCCTCGCGGAGGGCAAGACCCGCCGGGAGATCATCCGGTGCCTGAAGCGATACGTCGCACGCGAAATCTACCGACTCATCGCCCCCATCAGGACAGCCGCATGCCCTGCAGAGCCCAACGGAACCGCAAGTTGACATCCATAGAGGCATCAACAGCTTCTCAGGACAGGTGGCTGGGAGTTGTCGGTTCTGGAGGCGGCTCCGTGGATGCCAGAGGACGGATGCGGACATGTTTGGGAGGGCCCGCGGTAGGTGTTGAGGATCCTCCGGGGCCGGTGAGCGGCGTGACCCCCGAGTTGCGTCGGCGTGGGTGCACCGGTGGCGGCGCGGGTGGGTTTCATGGCGCGAGACAAGCACCCGGCGTGGGAGGCCAGCGTGCGACGCTGACCTTTATCCCAAGTGCTGCGTCGCGGATCTGCGGCGCTCTCCCCTTGAGCGGGAAGGCCCGGCGGCGGTGGCAGCCGGCGGGTGTGCCACCGCCGTGGTGACAACGCGGCCGCGATGAGCGTGAGACGGCTGAAGCCTCTCAAGCAGTGACCGTTCGCCGTGCGGGCCGGAAGCCGGTGCGTCGGCATGTCACGCGAGGGCGCGCTCGTGGTGGGCCCTCGCGTGAGCCAGGTGAAGGGTTCAGGCACGTGCTTGCGGGGGCAATTGCGGGAGCGCCGCCGAGGGCCGACGTCAGGCCTAGCCGCCAGGCCATGTAGTCGAGTTGTGCGGTAATCGGCGCGATCAGAGCGTGGGAGCGGCTCGCGCTGAATCGCTCCTTGGGGTGCGTCTGGCGCTCACCAGGCTCGAAGAGCCACGTCGGCGCGAGGACCTCATGGCACCAGCGCGTCTCACCGTCGAGCCGGGAGTAGCGACCCAGCCTCTGGTGGGTGGCGCCCCGTCCTGGGCGAGAACCACCTCCGCGTAGAGCCCCATGGTCGGCGTGGCCGCGGAGCCTTTCGGGAGGGTGAGGAGTTCCAAGGTGGTCACGCACACGGTGATGTCGATGGCTTCTCCGTCGTCTGGGCACTTGGCGACGAACATGTAAGGCAGTGGCCGGTGGAGGGACGGGGCTACCCGGCTGGTCATGGGCACTACCTCCTGAAGTGTGGTGGGGACTCCACTGCAGGCTGAGTGGCGGCGTCGCGGTCTCTGTCCGGTGTTTGTGGAGTGTCCTGGCCGCGGGCGCCGGTTTCACACCTGCGCAACTGCACGTAGTCCCCTCCGACTTCTCCTTGTCATGGTGCCCGTGTGGCAGCGAAGGTGCAGTGCGAGCCGCGGGCGCGCTGACCAGCAGTCACGAGACAGGCTCGAGTCGCGTCGTGCGCGGCTGTCGACATCGACACACGGCCGAAAACGGAAGGTCCCGCAGATTGAACTCCTCCAGTAACAGGACTGCGTCCCCACAGGGTTCGCACCGGCCCCGGCGGCGCCTGGCCGCGACCGTGGTGATCACGGCCGCAGCACTCGCCTTGTCCGCACTGCCCGCCTCGGCGGGCGCCCCCTCCACATCGGACGCGTCCGGGGGCACCCGCAACGTGGGAGCGCTCCCGCAGATCAAGGCGACGGCCAGACCGGGGGCAGGGAGCGTTCACCTGCCGCCCGGACAGCGTCGACGACTGCTCGACCAGGCGACCAACGCGGCGCCGGACACCGCCCGTTCACTCAACCTCGGCCCCCGCGAGAAGCTGATCCCGAAGGACGTGATCCAGGACGCCGACGGAACGGTCCACACCCGCTACGAACGTACCTATGCCGGACTGCCCGTGATCGGCGGCGATCTGGTGGTCCATCAGCGAGGCGGGGCTCGCACCGTCACCTACGCCTCCAAGGCGAAGCTGACCCTGCCCACGGCCAAGGCCAAGGTGTCGGCGGACGACGCGAAGAAGTCGGCCCTGAGCAAGGCCGCGGCCAAGGGCACCCGCAAGGGGGACGCGCGCACCACCCCCCGACAGGTCGTCTGGATGATGAACGACAAGCCCCAGCTGGCCTGGGAGACGGTTGTCACCGGCATACAGCAGGACGGGTCCCCCAGCGAACGCCACGTCGTGACCGACGCCGCGGGCGGCGCCACCCTGGAGAACTCCGAACACGTGGAGTCCGCCCAGGGCAACAGCCTCTACAGCGGGCAGGTCACGATCGGCTCCACCCGCCAGGACGACGGCACATACGCCCTGATCGACCCCGCACACGGTAATCACCAGACGCTCGACTCGAGCGTCAACTCCAACGGGGTCCTGCTCACCGACGATGACGACGTGTGGGGCGATGGAACGGCGGCGAACCCCCAGACCGCGGCGGTGGACGCGGCGTACGGCGCGCAGACGACGTGGGACTTCTACAAGGACAGGTTCGGCCGCAACGGCATAGCCGACGACGGCCGCGGCAGCACCTCCCGAGTCCACTACGAATCCGTGCAAGGGGTCCCTCTCGCCAACGCCAACTGGCAGGACGGCTGCTTCTGCATGAGCTACGGCGACGGCGCGGACGGACAGCACCCGGTGACGTCCTTGGACATCGCCGCGCACGAGATGACGCACGGAGTCACCTCCGCCACGGCCGGGCTGGGCAACAACGGCGAATCGCCGGGCCTCAACGAGGCGATCAGCGACATGATGGCCGCCGCCGTCGAGTTCTACGCCGACAACCCCAACGACGTGCCCGACTACACGATGGCCGAGTTGGACAACCTGCACGGCGACGGCAAGCCCATCCGCTACATGGACCGTCCCTCCAAGGCCGGCATCAGCTCCGTCGGCTACGCTCCCCTGGACTACTGGACGCCGCAGGCGAAGTGGGACGAAGCGCATATGGTGGCCGGGGTGGGTGACCACTTCTTCTACCTGCTTGCCGAGGGCAGCGGGCAGAAGACCATCAACGGCGTGGACTACGACAGCCCCACGTACGACGGGCTCCCGGTGGCGGGCATCGGTCTGACCGACGCCGCCGATGTGGTGTACCGCGCGCTCACCGTCTACATGACCAGCACCACCGACTACGCGGGCGCCCGGACCGCGACGCTCCAGGCCGCCACTGACCTCTACGGTGCGGACAGCGACGCCTACGAGGCCGTGGCCAACGCCTGGGCGGCCGTCAACGTCGGGACACGTTTCGTCAATCACATCGCCGTGGAGCCGCCGCCGACCGAGCCGGTGGCGGTCGGCCAGCCAGTCAGCCGCCAGATCACCGCGTCCAGCAGCCGTCCCGGCGCGCTGACCTACTCGGCCAAGTCGCTGCCCCGTGGCCTGTCGATCGACCACACCACCGGCCTGATCACCGGTACGCCCGACAAGGCCGGTGACTACAGCTCGGTCATCGTCATCACGGACGCGGCCGGGGACACCCGGAACCTCTCGTTCACCTGGACCGCTCTTGAATCCGGCGGACACTTCTTCGTCAACCCCACCACGTATGTGATCCCCAAGTGGGGCGTGGTCGAGTCCCCGCTGGTATACCGGGGGAAGCCGGGCAACGCCCCCAGTGACCTCAAGGTCACGGTCGACCTCGACCACGAGTTCAGCAATGCCATGGTGATCGACCTGATCGCCCCCGACGGCACCGTCATCCACGTCAAGCCCTGGGGACCCTGGGTGATCACGCCCGAGTTGCACGAGACCTACACGGTCGACGCCTCGGCGGTCACCACGGTCGGCACCTGGAAGCTGCGCGTCACCGACGGCACCCCGGGCTTCTACGACCTGGACCCGGGTCATCTCCAGCGCTGGAGCCTGACCTTCTGAGGCTCCGGCCCAACGGTCGTAACCGGCGTCCGGCCCGGTGGAGAGCGTAACGGCCACCGCATGGTCACCAGAGGCTGTGGGCCCCTGGAACACCATGCGGTGGCCGTCAGCCTTGACGCGGGGCCGCGCACTTCAACAAGCGTCTGTCAATGCTTGGGCCGACACACTCATGCGTGCCCTACGGGTGCACGGCGGCCGGGTCACCCGCAAGAACCCCACGCTCAGGCCACAGAGCCAATCAGCGCCCACCGCTTGGGACGCGATGGCGACCGCTCGTAGCGGCGCACAACCCGGGAACACGGCCGCGCCGGCGCAGGGCTGCAAGCCGTCAGGCCTGCTCCTCCAGCCACCCCCGCTCCACCGCCAGCAGCGCGATCTGGAACCGAGTCCGGGCGCCGAGCAGAGTACCCGCATCGCTGACATGTTTCTGCACGGTACGGCGGCTCACCTTGAGCACGCGGGCGATCGTCTCGTCCTTCATCCCGGTTGCCATCAGATGCAGGATTTCCCGTGTTCGCCGGTCCGGCCCCACGGTCGTCAGGCTGCGCTCTAGGATGGGCCCATCGGGTCGGCTTGCCAGCGACACCGGCTTGGCGCGCTCCCACACGCTCTCGAACAGCGCCACCAGCGCCACCACCAGGGCGGGCGAGTGCACCACCAGTGAACCCGCTGTGGGGCGGTCCCCGCGCACCGGCAGCAGAGCCGCCGCCCGGTCGAACACTACCAACTTCACCGGCAGCCGTGACGCCAGCCGCAGTTCCCCGCCCCGGCCCGTCCCGCGCAGCGCCGTCTTGAGGGACAGTGCGTCGGTAAAGTCCTCCGTCTCGTACACCGACCGCATCCGCACTCCGTGCGCCACTCCAAACTCCCCGGTGGATGCCTGCGGAACCGTCACATACGGCGGCTTCGCCAGGTGCAGTACCTCGACCGAACTCCCCTTCAGCAGCTGACCGTAGCGCGCCGACACCTCATCCTCGCGCTCCAGAACCTCCACCAGGTGCGAAGCGCGCGGCCCAGTCACCGCCTCGTATACCTCGTGAAGGCGCTCCACGAGCCCCTCGAAGCGGGCCAGTTCGCCCCGCCGCCGGGCCAGCAGGGCACCGAGCGACGACCGTGGGGGGCCGGCCGCCCATCGCGTTGCCGAGCCGTCGATCTGCAGCACCAGTGAGGAGTCCGCAAGGTGCCGTAGTGCTCGTTCGGTCTCCGCACGGGACACCCCGACCGTCGCCGCCACTTCAGTGACGTCCGCTGACGGCACGGCCACCAGGTGCTCCAACACCCGCCCGGCCAGTGGATCCAGACCCGTTACCGCCCACGAGTCGTCCGCAGTTCCGTCCATACGTTCTGACACTCCTGTGGTTGGTGATGCGGCGCTTGGCGAGCAACTCGCCGAGGCCGTCGACCAGGGCGACGTCGTGATGCCGTCGCACGCAGTCGATAAACCGCAGTAGATCAAGTTATTGTTCCCTCTCTCGAAGGTGCCGGTGTCTGTGTTGTTCACGAGCGCATGCAGGCCACCCAGCACCCCAGTTCCAGGACTCGAGCACGGGGCTGGTGAGGACCTTGACCGTCACCAGTCGGTCGACCTTGGGATCCGCCTGGCGTCTGTACTCCGAAGCGGACCACCAGAACCAGTCCCGCGCGTCGGTCGCCGATCTCAGGGCGACCGTCGCCCGGCCAGCGGCAAAGGACGCCGAAGTCAACTCACTGATCGCGTCCTTCCTCCACCTCTCTCCCGAATTCGCCGAGCTGTGGGCCCACCACGACATGGCAATTCGGCACAGTGACCGCAAACGCCTCGTCCCCCACACTCGGCCCGATCGTTCGCCGGCCACGACACCGTGGCATGGAAGCCGATCCTCGACGAGGCTTGGATCGCATACCCGCTCGCAAAGCCGGAGGGCGAACCGTCGGCTCAGTCGTAAGAAGACCAGGCGGCGCCGGGGGGAGTTGCGGGGAGCGGGCACCGGGGCCGGAGCCTGCGCGACTCGGTTGTCTGCCACCAGTTCGACCACATCACGACGAAGTGGTCGCCTTTCCCGCCCCAGACCTGGTGACGGAGAAAGTGGCAGCGTGATGTCAGGGCACCGCGACCGGTGCGCTGTCAGCACCAGGTGGCATGCTCTGTCGCCATGGACAAACAGCAGTTCTGGCAGCTCATCGCGGCAGCGCGCAACCAGGCGTTCGACTCGAACGCGAGCGGAACGATCGCCAGCGAAGCAACCACGATGCTGGCCGGTCACCCGGCCGAGGAGATTGTTGCCGCTCAGCAGGTGCTGTGGGACCTGATGGCTGACTCCTACACGAACCCTTTGTGGGCGGCCGCCTACCTCATCAATGGCGGCTGTTCCGACGACGGCTTCGAATACTTCCGCGGTTGGCTGATCGCGCAGGGGCGTGTGACCTTCGAGCGCATAGTCGCCAATCCTGATGCGCTCGCGGAGTTGCCCTTCGTGCACGCCTCGGCGACCGAGGGGCTGGACCTGGACGGCGAGGAGGTGCTCAACATTGCCTGGAACGCACACATCACGGCGACCGGTGAACAACTCCCTGTCGACGCGTTCACCATCCGATACCCGGAGCTAGACCCGGCCTGGAACTTCGACTTCGACAACCGCGACGAGATGGCCCGCCGACTGCCGCGCTTGGCTGCTCTCTACTGGGTGCGGCACGTCATGGTGCGAGAGGGTAGCCGGTAGACGGTCAGCACCGAGGAAACCGTCGCGGATGGCGCGTGCGATGACCTCGCCCACTGACGTTCGGCCAGCGTGCGCGGCGCATGGTCGGGGGCGTCGGTGGTGACGACACCATGCTCGTCGGCGCCGTCATCAGGGGGTGTCCGCTGCGGCGACGGCTGACGGCCGGACCCGGGGCGTCCCGGCTACAGGTGGCAGTCCTGCAGCTCGGCGGCGAAGACCTTGCCGTATTCGGGCAGCGGGGTGTCGGTCAGCAGGACGCGGATGGGGCGGCCGTCGATGACGCGGAGGACGACCGAGTCGGCCGGGGCGGAGTTGCGGAAGACGATGCGTGCGCCGGGGCCGAACAGTGGCCTGGAGTTGGTCACCAGGTAGGTGCGGGCGACGTCAGCCATGATCTGGCCTCTCGAGTGGGGGCACGCCCCAGATGGGCCGCATTTCACCGCTTAAGGGGCCTGGGGCCCGCCGGGACAGGACCGGACCCGCGGGAATGTTCAGGCGGCCGGACGGCGTCGCCCTGGTCCAGGGCGGGGACGGCGCCCTGGTCATGGTTGAGGGCCTGCCGGACGGCGACCAGGTCGGCACCCGTGATTCCCTCCTGCTCGCAGCGCTTCCACCACGGGTCACCCTGCATGGCGGCGGTAGCCTCGCGTAGGGCCGCTAACAGCCGGTCGTACTCTGCATCAGCACGTCAGCCCCTGGCAGCAGGCGCACGGGCCGACCTGCGCAGGGGTGCAGCCCAGCCCGCAGGCGGCGGACACCGGGTCGGTCGTGGGGTCGATACATCTGGCCATCTCGTCCATGTGTCCGAACGGCAAACGGAGAGCGGCGGCCTCAGTTGACGCGGTCGTGGCGCAGACGGCGCTCGCACCTAGCCTCTCGGGCGAGACGGCGGCCCGGGTGACACCGACGCGTCCTAGGCTGCCGGGTATGGCGCGTTCCTGGACACGACTACACGGGCACCTCGGGGCCCCGACCGGCCCGCTTGACTTCGACATGATCCGCAAGTCCGCCGCCGACTGGCGAGGCGATGCTTGCTCCGCGCATCACACGTGTCCGCGCGGCCTCGGTCAGCCCTTTCTGATCTCCCAGAACCGGAACACCGTGGAGGCGTCGAGACAGTACTCGAGCCCGTAGACGTCGTCCCGTGTGACGGCGTACTGCTTGGCCTGCCAGACCGGGATGACCGGGAGGTCCGCGGCGACGATGTCCTGGAGCCTGTCGTACGCCTTGTCGGTCGACGAACGGTCGCTCTCGGCGGCCGTCTTCGGGATCAGCTCGCCCGTGATCGTGCTGTTGTCATAGTGGTTGTCCAGCACGTTGCCCTTGCCGAAGAACGGTGCGGTGAAGTTGTCGGGGTCCGGGTAGTCCGGGACCCAGCCCTTCACGTAGACGCCGTACTTGCCCGCCGCGATGTCCTTCTCGTACTCGTCGAAGGCGACGGACTTGACGGTGGCGTCGAACAGCCCGCTGGCGTTGAGCTGCTCGGCGATCGTCTTCAGTTCCTCGTCGGTGGCGGGCCCGTAGCGCGAGGGCGTGGACCACAGCGTCAGTTTCACCTTGCCGGTGATGCCGGCGGCGTTCAGCGCGGCGGCCGCCTTGGTCTTCGAGGGGCGGTCGCCGTAGGTGTCGAAGAAGGACGTGTGGTGGCCGGTGATACCAGCCGGGATGATCGAGTAAAGCGGGGTCGCCGTGTCTTCGTACACCTTGTTGACGAGGGCGCCGCGGTCGAGCAGGTAGGCGATGGCCTTGCGGACGCCGAGCTTGCCGGCCACCGGGTCGTCCATGTTGAAGACGAGGTGCTGGACTTCGGCGCTGGAGCCTTCGACGACCTCGATGCCGTTGCCGGTGGAGGTGTCGTTGGCGGTATCGGCGATGTCGGCGGCGGTGAGACCGCGGTAGGCCAGGTCGATCTGCCGGGCCAGGAGGGCGCTCTTCAGGGCCGATTGGTCGCCGTGGAAGAACCGGAGGGTCACGCCGGAGTTGCGAACCTTGGAGGTGCCCTTGTAGGCGGAGTTGACCGAGAAGACGGCCTTGTCCTTGCTGAAGGAGTCCAGCTTGTAGGGGCCGGAGCCGACTGCCTTGCCGTCCTTGCGTAGCGCGTCGGCGGGGTATGCGCTGTGGTCCACGATTGAGCCGGCGCCGGAGGCTATCTTGCTGGGGAAGGTGGCGTCGGCGTACTTCAGTTTGAAGACAACGGTCTTGGGGTCCGGTGTCTCCACCGAGCCGAGCATGGGAAACATGATCGCGGGACCGGCGGAGTCGTTGATCTTCAGCATCCGGTCGAAGGAGAACTTGACGTCCTTTGAGGTGAGCGGGTGACCGCTGCTGAACGTCAGTCCGTCTTTGAGGGTGCATGAGTAGACCCTGGTCGCCGTGCCCGTGAACGAGCACTCTTTGGCGGCCTCCGGCTCGGGTTCCGTGCCGCCCTTGGGAAAGCTCAGCAGGGACTGGAAGACGTTGTTGAACAGCAGCCAGGATCCCGGGTCGTAGCCGGAGGCGGGGTCGGTGGCCAGGACGTCGTCGGACATCCCCATCACGATGGAGGAGCCGGTGCCCCCGGAGTCGTTCGTGGGAAAGCCGCATCCGGTGAGCAGGCCGGCGGCCAGCCCCGTCGCGACGGAAAGGACCGGCCACTGGGTGCGCATGTTCACGTGCATGTGCCTTGTCTTTGGTTGTCGTTGGGTCCGGACTCCGCGCGTTCCGGGGCCGTGCGGGAGCCCCCGGAGCGTATCGCAATCGCGAACTCGGCGAAGGCCCCTAGGCGGGATGACCGGTTGCCTTGAAGCGGCCGGTCAGTTGCCCACGCCGCGGCTGAGCTCCGACAGCGCCCTGCAGTTGACCGCCACCATCGCCGCCGCCCCCTGGCGCCACCCTCCTGACCCCGGCCGTGACGGATCCCTTCGGCTTCACCGACCGACCCGACTACGCCCGCCGCTCTCACGACGTCCAGCCCGTGACCGCGGTCCTCCGCGCCGGTTTCCCCGAGTCGGCGCGAAGGCCCGCACCGATGTCCACGCGCGCACACCGCCCAGGCGACGCGGTCCTTCACCAGCTCCCCTGCGCTCCTTGGGCTGGCCATACTGGTGGAGTGACGACGCATGGCTCCGCAACCGTTCCTAGTCAGTGAGCAGGAGTGAGTCTTGTACCCAGTCCTGGTCAACTGGCGCATCCCGAACGGTGGTGGATGCACTGGTCTCCCGCG
>NZ_JBSFJX010000219.1:0-12874 GCF_053598275.1 Streptomyces sp. NPDC001156
CTCTGGGCGGCGGCGGGGTGCTTGCCGATGTTCGGGGCGTACTTGCTGGCTGACTTCACGCTTCTGGCCTTCATGCGCTGGCGGCGCACGCCCCACCGCACTTTTCCCACCCGCGCGCCACGGGTAAGGTTAGGTTTGCCTCACCGATCAGTCGGGACGGCATGACCCTCGATCCCGCCGGGAGGTGAACCGCGTGTACGTCTGCAGTTGCTTCGGTGTCACCGAGCAGCAGGTCAAGCAGCACGCGGCGGACGGTGCCTGCACCCCCCGGCAGATAGCGTCCGCCTGCAAGGCGGGCACGGACTGCGGCTCGTGCGTCCGACGGATCCAGGCCCTGCTGGGCCGCGGCTCCTGCCCTCGCCGTGAGCTCGCCGACCAGGGGAAGCCGGTGCTCACCGAGCTGAGCGGCCCGCGCCGTCCGGAGGGGCCGCAGGAGCTGGAAGGTCTGGGAGAGGCCGCCTAGCTGTCCGGCTGCTCGACGAGCTGTGCGATGTAGAGCGCCTCACCGAGCTTCTCCACCAGGGCCAGCTGGGTGTCCAGATAGTCGATGTGGTCCTCCTCGTCCTTGAGGATCGACTCGAAGATCTTCGCGGACGTGATGTCGCCCTTCTCCCGCATGATCGCGACACCCCGTTTGAGCCGGTCGATCGCCTCCACCTCGACCTGCCGGTCCGCCTCGAACATCTCCGTGACGGTCTGCCCCACCCGCACATGGAAGAGCCGCTGGTAGTTCGGCAGGCCCTCCAGGAAGATGATGCGGTCGGTGAGCACCTCCGCGTGCCTCATCTCGTCGAACGACTCGTCCCGCGTGTGCTTGGCGAGTTTGTACCAGCCGTAGTTCTCCTGCAGCTTCGCATGCAGGAAGTACTGGTTGATCGCGGTCAGCTCACCGGTGAGCTGCTCGTTGAGGAACTCGATGACCTCCGGGTCGCCCTGCATTGCGCGGGCTCCTTCCGAGCGGGGACTGGCGGGGTTGCGCCGCATGATTTCACTGGCACCGAAGGGCGTCCAGTAAGTGCACACTCAGTATGGGTTGTCCGGAAAAGGGATCCCGCTGGTCATGTGCACCCTCCGCGGTCTGTCAGGATGGAGTCATGGGTCATCCGGTGGAGCGCGAATCTGGAGAAGCAGTACGGTCCGAGCTTCCGCCGGGACAGCGACTGCAGCGGGGCTGGCCGGTCACGCACTACGGTCCCGTCCCCAAGTTCCGACCCGAGCGCTGGGAGTTCAGGGTCTTCGGCGCCACCGCAGACGGCGAGAAGCACAGCTGGAACCACGAGGAGTTCACGGCGCTGCCGTACTCGACCGTGGTGGCCGATCTGCACTGCGTCACGAAGTTCAGCATGCTCGGGGCCGAGTGGGGCGGCATTCCGGCCCGTACGATCCTGGAGATCGCGCCGCCGGCGCCCACCGTCACCCATGTCATGGTCTGGGCGGAGTACGGATTCAGCTCGAACCTGCGCCTCGCCGACTTCGCCTCGGACCGTACGATCTTCGCCACCCACAAGGACGGCGAGCTGCTCACCGCTGAGCACGGCTTCCCGCTGCGCCTGATCGTTCCGCACCTGTACGCCTGGAAGGGCCCCAAGTGGGTCCGTGGCGTCGAGTACATGACCGCCGACCGCCGCGGCTTCTGGGAGGAGCGCGGCTACCACAACCTCGGCGACCCGTGGAAGGAACAGCGCTACTCGTACCAGGAGGAGCCCGGGGACGGCCCCGAGCTCTGACCCCTGGGTCCGTCCCCCCCGCCTGCGTCAGTGGTACTGGTGCATCACGGCGTGGCCCTTGCCGCGGCCGATCGTCCACTTGTTGACCGGGGTGGTCACCACGAAGGCGGCCGCGAGCGAGAGAGCGAGTGAGGACCAGAACAGCGTGTCGTCCAGCTGGGCGTCCATCGCGTCCGGCCACAGCACGATCACGCCGTTGTCGATCAGCTCCATCACCGCGATCGACAGGGTGTCCGCGGCCAGCGCGACACGGAACGCCGTGCGGAAGCCCACGCCCGCACGGATGACCGTGCGCAGGGTGAGCGCGTAGCCGAAGAAGAAGGCGAGCGCGATCGCCAGGACGGTGGTCGGCAGGTTGCTCCAGCCGAACGCCGTGCCGATCACCATGCCGAGCACCTCGCCGATGGCGCAGCCGGTGAGACAGTGGAGGGTCGCCTGCACGGCCACGTTCCACCTCGCGCCAGGGTGGTGGTGCCGCCCGCCGTGGTGGGTCTCCTCCTCCGGGTGTGGGTGCCCGGCGTTGTGCTCCGCGTGCTCGATGTGCCCCTCGTTGTGCCGAGCGTGCTCGGCGTGCGATCCGTGCTGCATGGCTGCCCCCAGGCTCTGGCCACGGTTCCCGTACGAGGCTGGAACGGTATACCCCCGGGGGGTATTCCACAACCAGCCGGGAACCCCGTGCCCCCAGGGGTCAGAAAGCGCGCAGGTCCTTCAGGCGCTGCACATCCGCCGCGTGCCCCTCCTTGCCGCCCGGCGTCTCGATGACCAGGGGCACGCCCTCGGTGGCCGGGTGGGTCATCAGGGCGCGGAACGCGTCCTCGCCGATATGGCCCTGGCCGATGTTGGCGTGGCGGTCCTTGTGGGCGCCGACCACGTCCTTCGAGTCGTTCGCATGGATCAGCTTGAGCCGCCCCTCACCCACGGTGTCCACCAGCAGGTCCAGCGTCCGGTGCATCCCGCCCGGCGCGGTCAGATCGTGCCCGGCGGCGAAGACATGACAGGTGTCGAGGCAGACGCCCAGCTTGGGGTGGGCGTCGAGGGCCTCGAAGTACGGCCCGAAGTCCCAGGTGCGTGAGCACAGGGAGGCACCCTGGCCCGCGGTCGACTCCAGCAGGAGGAAGGGGTCGTCGTCGTGCGTCAGCTCGTCCAGCACGGGCAGCAGATGCTCGCGCACCTGCTTCAGCGCGACGGTCCTCTCCCGGCCGCCGGTGGCGCTGCCGGTGTGCACGACCACGCCCAGCGCCCCGATCTCACGGCCCCGGCGCAGCGAGTGCCGCAGTGACTCCACGGACCTTTCGGCGGTCGCCTCGGTGTGCGAGCCGAAGTTGATCAAGTAGGGGGCGTGGACGTACACCGGGATGGACCCGGCGGCGCAGGCGGCCCGGAACGCCTCGTCCTGCCGCGGGCTGCCCGTGGGTGTCGCCCAGCCGCGCGGATTGGCGACGAAGACCTGCACGGTCTCGGCCTTGAGATCACGCGCGTAGGCCAGCCCGACCGCGTTCAGACCACCGGCCACCGGTACGTGGGCGCCGATCGGGTTGCGGGGGCCACCGGACCCGCGAAGGGGGCCACGGGACTGCTGGGTCGTCACCCTTCCAGGGTGTCATGCGCCCCCGGCGCCCTCCCGGCCGGTCTCCCCGGGTGATCACCCGGCGAACCCGTCAGCGGATCCTGATCGTGATCGTCGAGCCCTTCGGGGCCTTCTGACCGCCCTCCACCGACTGCTTCTTGACCGTGTCGCCGAACAGGCCCAGCAGGCCTCGGTCCTCCTCGACCTGGAAGCCCGCGTCCTCCAGGGTCTTCTTCGCGTCGTCCACGTTGTCGCCGACCACGTCCGGCACCTCGACCATCTCGCGGCCCTTGGAGATCGTCAGCGTGACCGTGTCGCCCTGGCCGACCTCCTTGCCCCCGCCCGGCGACTGCTGGGCCACCTGTCCGGCGTCGAACTCGGACGTGACCTGGGTGTCGGCGATCTGCACCCGCAGCCCCGCGTCCTCCAGCTCGGCCCTGGCGTCGTCTTCGGACGAGCCCCTGACATCGGGCACCTCCACCGGGCTGCCCTTGCTGACGGTCAGCGCGATCGCCGAGCCGCTGTGGCGCTCGGTGCCCGCTTCCGGGTCCGTGCCCGTCACAAAGCCCTTAGGCACGTCCTCGCTGAACTCCCGGGTGACCATGCCCGCGGCCAGGCCGCCCTGCTTCAGCAGGGCCTGGGCCTTGTCCAGCCGATAGCCCTTCAGATCGGGGACCCGCACGGTCTCGGGGCCGTCCGACACGGTCAGCGTCACCGAGTCGTTGGCGCGGATCCGTGCGCCCGTCGCCGGGTCGCTGCTGATCACCGTGCCGCGCTTGACCGTGTCGCTGTAGGCGTGCTTGACCTGCCTGACCTCGAGCCCGGCCTCCTTGAGCTGGTGCCGGGCCTCGGCCTCCGTCTTCGCCAGCAGCGGGGGGACCTTGGTGAACTGGCCGGAGTTGATGTACCAGACGCCGGCGCCCGCGCCGAAGACCACCAGCAGAGCGATGATCAGCGCCAGCATCCCGCGGCGGGGGCGTCTCTGGCGCCCGGCGGGTTCGGGCGGCGGCATCTCCAGCCGGCTCGTGCGGTGGAGCACCGCCTTCTCGTCCTCGTCCTCGTTCACCGGGTTCACCTGGAGCAGCCTCGGCAGCACGCTCGTACGGTCATGCGCGTTGTCGTGCGCCTGGGCGAGCGCCTGCGGCGGTACGGCGTCCAGTTGGTCGGGGCTGAGCGCGCCGCGCGCCCGGATCACCTGGCCGAGCAGCGCCACGGCGTCGTGGGGGCGCAGCTCGGGGTTGCGGGCGGTCGCCGACGCGACCAGCTCGTCGAGCTCGACGGACAGCCCCGGCACGCCGGCCGAGGGCGGCGGCACGTCTTCGTTCAGGTGCTGGTAGATCACCTGGGCGGGGGAGTCGCCGTGGTGCGGCTTCGCGCCGGTGAGCATCTCGTAGAGAACGACCCCGCACGCGTACACGTCGACCCGGGGGTCCGCGGTGCCCTGCTCGATCTGCTCCGGCGCGAGATAGGAGACCGTGCCGAGCACGGCACCGGTCGTGTTCGTGACGGTGTCCACGGACCGGACGAGACCGAAGTCGGCGACCTTCACCCGGCCGTCGTCCCCTATGAGCACGTTCTCCGGCTTCATGTCGCGGTGCACGAACCCGGCGCGATGCGCGGCACCGAGCGCCGCCAGCACCGGCTCGAGGATGTCGAGGGCGGCGCGCGGTTGCAGCGCCCCGCGCTCGCGCAGCACGTCACGCAGGGTGCACCCGGCGACGTACTCCATGGCGAGGTACACGTACGACCTGTCGGTGCCCTGGTCGAAGACCTGCACCACGTTCGGGTGGGCGAGGCGGGCGACCGACTTGGCCTCGCGTATGAAGCGCTCGACGAACGAGCCGTCGGCGGCCAGCGTCGGGTGCATCACCTTCAGCGCGAGCACACGGTCGAGGCGGGTGTCCACGGCCCGGTAGACCGTGGCCATCCCGCCGACCGCGATTCGCGCGTCGACGCGGTAGCGGCCGTCGAGCACCTGGCCGACGAGGGGGTCCTGAAGGGTCGTATCCACGCAGGTGAGTCTACGAGGGCGCACTGTCGGGCCCCGGTGTTACTGCTCCACCGGGGCATGACTGCAGCCGTCCTGTGACGCACGCCGCATGCGTGCGCCCCCACGGAAGGCGCCCTCAGAAGGCGGGCCGCTCCGGGTCCAGCCGGGCCACACCACCGGTGGGGGACGACGCCTCGGCGAAGTGCCGGCGCGGGATACGGCCCGCCCGCAGTGCCAGCCGGCCCGCCTCGACGGCGTGCCGCATCGCCTCCGCCATCAGCACCGGCTCCTGTGCCCGGGTCACCGCCGAGGCGAGCATCACACCCGCGCACCCCAGCTCCATGGCGAGGGCCACGTCCGACGCGGTACCCGCGCCCGCGTCCAGAATGACCGGCACACGCGCGTGCTCCACGATCAGCTGGAAGTTGTGCGGGTTGCGGATCCCGAGCCCGGAGCCGATCGGCGAGCCGAGCGGCATGATCGCGGCGCAGCCGACGTCCTCCAGTTTCCGGGCGAGGACGGGGTCGTCGTTTGTGTACGGCAGCACCGTGAAACCTTCGTCGACCAGGGTCTCGGCCGCCTCCAGCAGCTCGATCGGGTCGGGCAGCAGGGTCCGCTCGTCGGCGATGACCTCCAGCTTGACCAGGTCCGTGCCCAGCGCCTCCCGTGCGAGGCGGGCGGTGAGCACGGCCTCGCCCGCGGTGAAGCAGCCCGCGGTGTTGGGCAGCACCCGGATGCCCAGCCCGTCGAGCACGGAGAGGACCGAGCCGTGCACCGAGGCGTCGACGCGCCGCATCGCCACCGTCGTCAGCTCCGTGCCGGAGGCCACCAGTGCCCGCTCCAGCACATCGAGGCTCGGTGCGCCGCCGGTGCCCATGATCAGCCGGGACGAGTAGGTAGTACCACCGAGGACGAAGGGATCGTCGGCCATGGGTCAGCCTCCTTGGACTGCGGTGAGGACCTCGACGCGGTCACCCTCCGTGAGGGACGTCGACGGCCACTGCGTACGCGGGACGACGGTTTCGTTGAGTGCGGCGGCCACTCCCGAGGGCGCCGCGGTGAGGGTCCGCACAACGGCGTCGAGAGCGATACCGGGGGTCACCTGGCGGCGCTCGCCGTTGACCGAGATGTTCATACGGGCTGCTCCGTGAGTGCTGCGGCGGCGAAGCGCCGGGGGGTGAAGGGACGGGCCTCGTCGGGGAGGTCGCCGGTGGTCAGGACGTGTGCCATGACATCACCGGTGACCGGGGTGAGCAGGACGCCGTTGCGGTAGTGCCCGGTGGCCAGGAGCAGGCCGTCGAGCTCGGTCGGGCCGAGCAGTGGCGCGTTGTCCGGCGAGCCCGGGCGCAGTCCGGCGCGGGTCTCGGTGAGCGGCAGCTCGGTGATCCCGGGGACCAGCTCGTGGGCGTCCCGCAGCAGCTCGTACACACCGCCCGCGGTGACCGTGGTGTCCCAGCCCAGTTCCTCGCTGGTGGCGCCCACGACGAGCTCGCCGTTCTCGCGCGGCACCAGATAGACCTGGCTGCCCCGGACGACGGCACGGACGGTACGGCTCAGGAACGGTGCGTACCGCCTCGGCACCGTCAGCCGCAGCACCTGGCCCTTCACCGGCCGCACGGGCGGCAGAACCTCGTCCGGGACCCCCGCGAGCCGGCCGCTGAGGCTGCCGGCGGCGAGGACGATCCGGGCGGCGGTCAGGTCCGCGCCTTCGCCGGTTCTGATCCCGGTCGTCCGATCGCGCACCACCGTGAGCCGCTCGGCCCACGTCCGGTGGAAGACGACCCCGGCGCGTTCACATGCCGTGGCCAGGGCGGTGACCAGGCGGCGCGGGTCGATCTGGTGGTCGCCGTCGACTCTGAGCCCCCCGCGCACACCCGGCGCGAGCATCGGCTCCAGGCGGCGGCAGTCCCGTCCGTTCAGCCACTCCGACGCGAGGCCGGACCGCTGCTGGAGGGCGTGCAGTTCGCGCAGGTGGGCGCGGTCGTCGGCGTCGAGCGCGACGGCGAGCGTGCCGCACCTGCGATAACCGAGGTCGTGGCCGGTGGCCTCGGTCAGCTCGGTGGCGAAGTCCGGGTAGCGGCGCGCGGACTCCAGATTGAGGGCGAGCAGGGTCTGCTCCCCGTAGTGCAGTTCGGTGACGGCGGCGAGCATTCCGGCGGCCACCTGGGCCGCTCCGCCGCCCGGTTCGGGATCCACCACTGCGGTGGCGAAACCGCGTTGCGCCGCCCGCCAGGCGGTCACCAGTCCGATGATCCCGCCCCCGACGACGAGGACGTCTGACGTGGGTGTAGACGACATGGGCGTCCAGCTCCCTCCCTTCGCCGGCATGACCCGGATCAGGTTCGTACGGTCGGAGGCCGCCAGCCTCCCTCTCAGCCCGGTGCGCCCGGGCTCCCGCGAGTGCTTTACGTTGGCCACCCTAACCTGTGCCGTTTGCCTCAGTAAGGGAGCCTCCGTACATGACCCGATCGCTCGACGGGCATGACGCGACGAACGGCCATCGACGACTCCGGATGAGAAACAGACACGGATCCAGGACTGTCCAGGGGTACTAGGACCCGTCCGTCACCGCACGCACTTTCGCAACACGCCCTGGTTCGGGGCGTCCCTGGGCCGTCCGAGGGCGCCCAGCGACGACAGATAACGACAGACGACGCGCATTACGACGCTGGTCACGCGGGTATGGCGTAACACCTTTCCGGGTAGGCGTTACCTCTCACGAGACTATGGTGATTTGTTGACCGAGCTGGGTCAAACGTACTGCTACCAGCGGTTTTGCCGCTGGTAGCAGTGTTGCTTAGGCAACCTGGGCCGTCTCTGGGCCGTCGTGAGCTTTCCCGGCCGCTTCGTACATGCCGTCCACGGCCGACCGGGTGCGGCTTTCGCTGCTCGGCATGAGGTGTGTGTAGACCTTCAGCGTGAATCCCGGATCACTGTGCCCGAGGTACTGGCTCAGAGCTTTGATGCTCTCCCCGGCGTCCAGGAGCACGGAGGCGTAGAAGTGCCTCAGCGCGTGCATGCCGTCCTCGCGGGATGCTTGGGCCCGCTTGCCCCGCTCAGGCTCAGGGATGACACCTGCCGCCACGAGTGCAGGCTTCCAGACGCTGAGATTGAAGGCGTTCCGGTGCAGTGCCGAACCGTCCTCGTTCGTGAAGATCAGTTTCTTCGTCACCGGGGGGCCGTCCAGAGTGCGCCACGGGAGGGTGACTTCAACGGGCGGGAAGTGCTCAACGTGGGCAGCAAGGGCGGCGCCGACCTGCTTGGGGAGAGGTACGTCACGTACCTTTCCGCCCTTCGGCGGCGCGAAGACCAGATGCCTATTGATCGGCTTCACCTGATAACCCACGTGCAGCCAGCCCGTGAGGAACCCCACCTCGTCGACGGGTAGGCCGAAGATTTCGCCTTGCCGCAGTCCGCAACCTCCTCCGACGTCGACGGTTGCTCGGAAGCGTTCCAGTAGCTCCGTGCGTGTGGCGAACACGCGGTCAACACTCCACGGTCGTACGCGGCCGACAGCGGGCTTCGGGGCCCTGACCGATCCGGCGCGGCATGGGTTCCTGGCAATGAGCCGATCGTCCACGGCAGCCCTGAAGACGGACGAGACGTTGCCGAAGATGGCCCGTCGGTACGAGGTGGCCAGCCCAGACGATTCCAGCGTGTGGGACCACTCCCGAATGTGCTCGGGATGGAACGAGCCGAGCGGACGGGAGCCGATGTGCGGGAAGGCGTGGAGGCGAAGCCGCGTCCCGACAACCGTGCGGGTAGCCACGTCTGTTGTCTGGGCCGCGATCCAGCGTTCCGCGTACTGCTGGAACGTGGTCCGACTGGCGCGCGGGTCGATGTACTGGCCCCGCGACATGTCGGCCTCGATCTGAGCGAGCCACTTCTCAGCGATGCGCTTTTGCCCATCGGGGAAGCTCTTGGACTTCTCCGTACCGTCCGGGCCGACATACCGGGCGCGATAGCGCAGGCCGACGCCGTGCCGCTCGGTCTTGACCTTCATGGGCTTGCCGTCCGGGCCATCAGTCGACTTGTACCAACGGTCTTGGATGTGCCCGGCCATCAGGCAGCCCCCTCCATCAAGTCGGCAATCCAATGGCGGACGTCTTCGGGGTCGTAGCGCAGGTGCCTCCCAACACGGAAGCCACGAGGGCCGGTGCGCTTGCGGCGCCATTGATAGACGGTCTCCAACGGCACGCCGAGCAGATCAGCCAGGTCCACCGGGGTGAGGTAACGGGCGGGAAGCGGACGGGCCACAGTCACCACCCCCCTTCCTGGGTGTCGAGGGCGGCGAGTTCTTCGCGGGCGGTTTCACGGTTGTGTTGGATGTCTCGGCGGATGTTGGCGGCGAGCCAGGATTCGCCGGGGGTGTGGCCGTGGCCGGCGTAGGTCCAGTGGGCGAGGGTGAGCGTGGTTGCCTCCGGGTCGTCGTCGGGGTCGGGCAGGCCGAGGGCGGCGCGTTGCTGGGCGGCGCGGTAGTCGGCGCGGACCTGGCGCAGAGCGCCAAGGGTGGTGGAGTAGCGGCGAGACTTGGTGGAGAAGTGGCCGCGGAAGCCGAGCATGTGAGCCCAGTCCCGTAACTTCCGCTCGGGGTAGAGCGGGTGCAGGTCGAGGCACGCCTCGATCAGCCGGCGCGGGTGGTCGGGCACGCCGAGGAGGGCGAGGGCTTCCTTGTTGCCGATGCGGCGGTCGACGGTGCCGGTGGTCTCGGCGGCTTTGGTGGCGTATTTGGCGACGTAGGAGGCGACGGCCTGTTCGGTGATGTCTTCGCCGTTGCCGAAGGCGCCGATCGGCTGGACGTCGAGCTGCGTGCCCCACCGCAGGGTGCGTGCGGGTTGGTCACCGGCGGGTGGCACGTCGACGGTGACGCGGGCGGCTGCGGCGTGGATGGCGTCGGTGAGCAGGTCGAGGGTGGCCCAGACGGCAGGCGGGGTGTCGGGCCCTTCGGGTCCGTCGAAGCGGATGACGGCGTGGAAGTGGACGGCCCCGCGTTTTTGGTATTCGGCGACCTTGCCAAAGGAGACGCGGGATTGTTCGTGGGCGGCTTTCTGGGTGAGGCCGGCCCGCTTCGCGATCTCGCGGCGCAGGTAGATCGTGAAGTAACGCCACAGGTCGGAGGCATGGTTGTTCCACAGCACGGCGCCCGCGTAGTCGTACGTTGCTGGATCCAGCGGGGTGCCCAGCTCGGGCGCGTCTTCCGGGTGGTGGGTGCCGCAGGCGCAGGGTCGGTTGCCGGGGCGGTTGTGGACGGGGCCGAAGGAGGGGGCGGTGAGGGTCGCGAAGACGCGGGGGTGGTCGCGCACGGTGTGCGGGGTGCCCTTGTCGGGGTCTCCGGTCAGTCCGGCGCGGATGAGGTGGTAGGTGTCTCCCGCGTAGGTCCAGGCGCAAGCCGGGCAGCGGGAGGCCCGGCGATTGCCGCAGGCCACGCGGAGCATGCCGCCCGGTTCGTGCTCGGTGGTGTAGTGGTGCAGGACCGTGCGGGTGGCCGGGTCGATCGTCTTGGTGGAGCCTGCGAGCCGGATGGGGTCGGCGCAGCCGCCGGTGCGTTTGATCTGTTCTTGCCAGCGGTCGAAGTCGCCGGATGCGGCGACCCTGAGCACGTCGGCGAGGGTGGCCGCATCGAGGCCCGCCGCGGTGGCGGTGTCGGTCACGCGGACACCTCCGGCGCGTTGGTGTTCAAAGCGTCCAGAGCGTCGGCGGCTTCGAGTGCTGCGGCAGCCAGGTTGCGCAGTGCCTCGGAGGTGCCAGGGGCAGCCAACAGTGCGATCTCGACGAGGTCGCCCCCGACGCGGAGGCTGACAAAGGGGTCGGCGCTGTCCGCGAAGGCGGTGACGCGGAAGCGGGTGTCCGGCTCGATGTGGGCCTAGGTGGTGAGGCTCTTCACGCGGTCACCTCCCTGCCGGCACCAGGGCCGGAGCAGTGGTGGTGTGGCCGGTGCCGTTGCAGGCCGGGCAGTCGACGCGGAGGGTGGCGCGGGTGCCGTCGCGGTGTCGGGTGCCGGTGGTGATGGCGACGGTGGCGAAGCCGTCGCAGGCGCGGCAGACGGGCGTGTTCGGGGCGTGCTGGGGCATGATGGGGCTTCCCTTTCGGGTCCGTTGGATCTGGAAGAGGTGCAGGCGCCCGGAGCGGCGGAAGTTTGGCGACGGAGACCGCTCCGGGGGCCGTTTAGTGCTTGTGCAGGTCCTTGATGAGCAGGCGCAGGACGACCGCGACCACGGCGACCGAGACGCCGGTGATGGCCACGGCCAGCAGCAGCGAGACCAGGACCGCGCCGACGACCAGAACCACGGCACCGCCACCAGCAACGAGCGCAAGCGCGCTGCCCGGGGTGAGCTGAACAGTGGGCCGGCTCGACGCCGGGGCGACCGGGGCCGGGCCCATCTGCGGGGCGGGAACAGGGGCCGTCGCGGTGGAGGGCTGCGCCGTGGTGGGCGGGGTGGGGGCGGTGTCCGGGGTCGGGTACTTCGGGGTGAACACGGGTGATCTCCTCTCGGTTAGGCGTTGCAGCGGTGGGTGCGGGCGGCGAGTTCGGCGGCCGAGCGGTCGCGGTGCTCGGTGGAGAAGCCGCAGCCGGGTGCGGTGCAGGCGGCGGTGTGCCGGGTCTGGCCACGGCCGTTGTTGTAGGTGCCGACCTTGACCGGCCCGATCTGCACCACCCGGTAGAAGCGATTCGGGCGCATGGGGCGGAGCCTCCTTCGGGTCAGGTGAGTTGGAGTTGGGTGGCGATTGCCTGGCAGGTCGGGGCGGGCAGGCCGAGCCGGGCGGTGAGCGCGTCAGCAGTGATCGGTTCGCCCGTTGTGTTCCGGTGCGCGTCGGCGATCGACCGCGCGTGGTCGAGCAGTGCTGACGGGACGGCCGGGGCGGACGCGGGCGGCGGGGATGCTGCGGGCAGCTCCGCCGCCGGTACCGGGGCTGGTTCGGGGGCGTCGGCTCGGTCCATCTCGACCTGCGGTGCGGCGGGTTCGGGGTTCGATGCCGGGTCCGGGGTCTTCGGGGTGGGGGCGTGGACGAGGAGTGTTCCGCCGAGGAAGGCGAGTGCGGGCCATCCGGCGACGAGGATGCGCAGCCAGGCGGGCACGTTGTGCAGGTCGAGCAGGCCCGCGGTGGCGACGTTGGCGCCGAGTGAGGCGCACAGGGCGATCGCGAACCAGGTCCAGGACGAGCGGTCCCGGCCGGTGCGCAGTCGGCGCCAGGCGGCGACCAACAGCAGGTCGACCGAGACCGGATAGGCCCACGCCTTCCACCCGGACTGTCCGGCCGCCGCCGCCAGATCATGCAGGTGCGCAAAGGACAGGGCACCGGCGATCACGGCTTGGATCAGAACGGCATCGGGGCGGATCGAACGGTTCACGACGGATCACTCCTCTCAGTCCGTCACCGGCAGCGGTTTGACCAGGGCCCCGGACGCCGGGGCGTCTGCGGGCACGTGTGGGCGGAAGGGATCGAGGGCGGGGAAGTCGGGGACGAGGTGGGCGAACTCCCGGCACACCGCGTGTGCTTCAGCGCGGGAGGTGTGCGGGGTGCGGATCTTCGCCCAGCCCCCAGAAGAGTCTGCGGCGACCGCTGTCCCGGGGCGTT
Source organism: Streptomyces sp. NPDC001156 (assembly GCF_053598275.1). NCBI lineage: Bacteria > Bacillati > Actinomycetota > Actinomycetes > Kitasatosporales > Streptomycetaceae > Streptomyces > Streptomyces sp. NPDC001156. Next base: position 12,863 of record NZ_JBSFJX010000219.1, read on the forward strand.
CAGCCGGTATCA
>NZ_JBSFJX010000220.1:0-12683 GCF_053598275.1 Streptomyces sp. NPDC001156
CCCGGCTGGTGTTGATCGTGTAAGAGCTGCTGGTCGCTGACCCGCAGCCAACGTGAGCCAGGAATCCCCCTGCTTCAGCTGGGGGAGGATTCAAACAGGGCGACTACAGCTACCCGTGCCAGAAGGACGGCCAGAACGCCACCTGCGTCATGGGCGGCGTCGACTTCTCCAAGGCTCCGAAGCAGAACATCAGCAAGGCCCGGTTCACCTCCGAGCACAAGCACCTGCCCCGGACCACCGACATCTCCGTCAAGGCCATGACGGATGACGCCGAGAATAAGGGCCTGCTCGCCCTCGGCGGCAACACGGCAGCGCACAAGGGCGATGGCGGCGGTCAGACCCCGACGCCCACGCCGAGCCAGACGGGGACCCCGACGAGCCCGCCGTCCACGCCCCCGGCCAGCCATACTCCGAACCCCGGGCACTCCGGGCAGGGCGGCGGCGGGACCACCGCGCCGCCGAGCGACCAGAGCGGCGGAGGCGGACTGGCGAACCCCGGCACGCAGATCGCCGGCATCGCGGGCGCGGCACTCGTGCTTCTCGCGGCTGGCGCAGGTCTGGTCTGGTGGCGTTGCCGCAGGACCACCGGCGCCGGGTAACACCGTCTGACGGTAATAGGACCCAAAGGCCGAAGGGGCGCCTCCGCGCAGAGGCGCCCCTTCAGGTGTGCCGGAACAGTTCGGCCGGAAAGGCCGCGCGCCCCGAGCAGCAAGTGCTGTCCGCTCGGGGCGCGCGGTTGCGGGATCCCGCGGGGTTATGCGGTGCGGCCCTTGACGACGTGCAGGGTCACCGGGACCGCCGGTAGCCAGTACGGCGTGTCGCTGCGCAGGACCAAGGACGCCGTCCAGTCACCGGGCCGGCTGATGTCCCGTGCGTTCACCGTGACCGTGAACGACACCTTCTCACCGGGCCGCAGCGTCAGCCTGGTGGGGTTCGCGGACAGCCAGTCCACGTTCGCCTCGGTCTGGTCGTAACCCGGCAGCTGCTCCACGGTCGCGACGGGCACCGGGAAGCGGCTCTGGCTGCTGCCGCCCAACCGGTACATCCCGGGGGCGCCGCCGCCCCGGTAGACCGCGGTCGGGGTGTCGGGCAGGGCCGTCCAGCTGTCCTTGCCCGGATCGTAGGCGTAGCCCTCCGCGGTGAGGACCCTGTTCACGCCGACTCGCTTGAAACCGCCGGAGATCAGCAGCCGCCCGTTGGCGGCGGTGTAGGCAGCGGTGGCGAGCCCCACGGGCATGGCGGCGATGGGCTGCCAGCTGTCGGAGGCCGGGTCGTAGACATAGGCGGCGTCCGTTTCGACGTACTCGTGGATGCCGCCCGCGCAGTACAGCTTGCCGCTGATGGCACCGCAGGAGGCCCAGCTGATCGACTGCGGGTAGTCGGCGGCCTTGGACCACGAGCGTGAGTGCGGGTCGTAAACGGACACGGCGCTTCCGCACTCGGCGTTGGTGCATCCGCCGACCACGTACAGCCGCCCGTCGATCACCGCGCTCGCCCCGCCGAAGCGTCCCTGCGGAATGCTCGGGCCCTTCGACCAGGTGTTGCTCGCCATGTCGTAGACCTGCATGGTGTCGCTGACCGTCTCCTGCGGGCCCCAGCCCCCCACGGTGTAGAGCCGGCCGTCGACGATGCCGTGCGCCGTGGCCTGCCGGGGTTCCGGCGCGGCGGCGCCGCGCTTCCAGGAGCCTGTCTGCGGGTCGTACATGTACAGGTCGGCGACGGGGCCGGTGCCGTCGAACCCGAGCGCGGAGTAGAGCTTGCCGTGGTAGCTCTCCACGGCGTTGTCCATCACCGGTGCGGGGAGGTCGGGCAGCCCGCGCCAGGCGGTCCCGGGGGTGGCGGAACCGGGGCTGGTGCCGGTGCGTTCGCCGAGCCGGAGGGTAGCGGGAGCGGTGCCGGTGTTGCGCACGGTCACCTTCCGGACAGCCTTGCCGCCGGGGGAGGTGGTGATGTCGATCCCGGTGGTGCCGACCGAAAGCTGCCCTGCCTTCAGGACGAACGAGCCCTTGACGGCCCGGTCCGCGGGGATCGTCAGGGTACGGGTGGCCGCGCGATAGGACGGCTTGGCGGCCGTGGCGGTGTGGCTGCCGCCGCCGGGGACGAACAGTCGGTAGAGGCCGTCGCCGACGAGCGGGTCGCCCGAGGTCGCCAGCGTCGGGGCAACGGGACCGTGCGCGTCGGTGTGCACGGTGGCGCCGACCAGCCCTCGTCCGGTGTTGGCGTCGCTGACCGTGCCGGTGAGCATGCCACCGCGGACCGGGGTGAGAATGCGCTGGGCGACCGTCACGTCGTCGACGGCCCAGAGCATGCCCGGCCCGGTGAAGTGGAAGCGTGCCTGCACCGCGTGCTTGCCCGCGTACGCGGTCAAGGGGATCTCCACGCGGCCGTTCCCCCACAGCTGGTCCTGGTGCCACACCGTGGTCCAGGTCTTGCCCCCGTCATCGGTGACGTCCACGTCGCCGACCTGCTCGGCGGATCCCTCGTAGTCGGTGTTGAACGCCAGCTCCGGATCGCCCGCTGCCACGAAGTCGTACACCGGGGTGATCAGTTGGGTGTCGAAGGGCTTGTCCCAGCCGGCGTGGTCGTTGTCGGCGACGGCGAAGCCGCCGGTGCCGCCGGTGTTGTTGCCCCGGCGACCCGGATCATCGAACGCCCAACCGCCTGCGGTACCCGGGGCGTTGACGACCTGCCAGCCCTGCGGTGCCCCGGCCGGGGAGTCGAAGGGCTGGTTCTCGAGAGTGTTCACCTTCAAGGTGTAGGCGGGGTTGCCACTGGCCCAGGTGTCCGCGGGCAGCGGCAGGTTCAGCGTCTGGTCGGCGCCCTTGACCGTCACGTGCCGTACCGCCGACTGGTAGTCGGGGTCGTCGGCGGCGATGCGCAGGGTGTAGGTGCTGTTCTCGGGCAGATCGAGGTGGTAGGCGCCGGTGTAGGCGTCGGACCACACGGGGGCGCCCGGCACTCCGTCCACGGTGATCTTCGCGTGGAGCGGCCAGCCGTGGCCCGATCCGTCGGTGACGGTGCCCGACACACGGTGGGTGGCCAGCTTGCGCAGCGTGAACGTGCGGGTGACGACTGCGCCGTCGCCGACATCGACGCCCGAGGCCTGCTCCGGTGCGTAGCCGTAGGCCGCGACACTGACGTCGTGGCTGCCGACCGGCAGCGGCAGGCTGTAGTGGCCCTCCCCGTCGGTGGTCGTGCTGGAGATTCCGGCCGTCACCGAGGCAGCTGCCACCGGTGCGCCGCTCGCGTCGACGACCGTTCCCGAAAGCGTGCCGTGCGGGCCCATCCGGAAGGCCGCCAGGCCGTCAGGGGTGCCGAGGCCGGTGGGTCCGTCGTAGCCCGGGCCCGCGGTGCACAGATACGCCGGGGAACACCGGCCGTTGGAGCCCGTGGTCACGTCATGGAGAGCCGAGCCGCCGGAGGCGTACGGGTAGATGTTGGGGTAGGTGCCCGCGACGGGAGTGCCGGCGTCGGCGTAGACGCCCGTGATGATCGGCGCCGAGGCGCTGGTCCCGCCGGCCACGCCCCAGCCGCCGGAGCCGCCGTAGCTGTCGTAGACCGCGACACCCGTGGCCGGGTCGGCCACCGCGGAGACGTCGGCGACGGTGCGACCGGGGCAGCCGGAGTCCTGCTGGAAGGCGGGCTTGGGCTCGTACAGGGAGCAGCCGGATCCGGTGCCGCTGCCGTCGTGGCTCCATACCGACTCGGACCAGCCGCGGGTGCTGCCGGCGTCCCGGGTGAGTGTGGTGCCGCCGACCGCTGTGACCCGGGGCGATGCCGCGGGATAGGCCACGCCGTAGCGGGAGTCGCCGGACGAGGCGACGATCGCCACGCCCGGGTGGTCGTAGTGCACGTCGGCCGCGGACTCGCCGGGGTCTTCGGGGAAGTACGTGTAGTTGGAGCCGTAGGAGTTGGAGACGTATCCCGCACCGAGCGCCACGGCCTGGTCCACGGCGGCGCCCAGATCGTCGATGCCGGCGTTGTCCGCTTCCACCAGCAGGATCCGGGCGTTCGGGGCGACGGCGGAGATCATGTCCAGGTCGAGGGAGATCTCGGTGGCCCAGCCCGGGTCGGCCGACGGGTAGGCGGTTCCGCCGCGCTGGTCGACCTTGGCGAAGCAGCCGTTGGCGGTGGTGCAGGCGGGCAGTCCGTACTGTGCGCGGTAGACGGCGAGATCTGCTTCGGCGTTCGGGTTGTCGAAGGCGTCGACGATGGCGATCGTCTTACCTGCCCCGCCGTCGCCGGGAAGACCGTAGGCGTCGCGCAGATCGGTCGGTCCGAAGCCCTGCGGGGCGTCCGCAGCGGTCCGCAGCCCCTTTCGCGCCTGGACGTCGGTGCGACGCAGGCCGAAACAGGTGAACTCATGCGGCTTGGGCGGCCCGCAGAACGGCTCGACGTGCCCCGGCAGCGAGGTGGCGAACGCTGAACGAGCCGTCGTCTCCTCTGGGGTGGCCTGGGCAGGGCCCTGTACGCCGAGCGCCGCCAGGATGGCGGCGCTCAGCAGCCCGACACCGACGGACAGACGTCTCCGCCGGTGGGGGAGGGGTCTCCGATATATGGACAAAACACAGCTCCCGTGGACATCCGGATGGTGACGGCCGATGCCGCCCCTGGATAAGTGAGTTGCTGGAAACTCCGGAAAAGTTCACGGTCCGGTCGCAGAACTTTTCGGCCGTTGTCCAGGCGGGTCTTTTGTGCCCTTTTGACCGGTATGGTCGACCGGGTGACCCGTAACTGACACGGGTAGGCGGAGCGGAACGAACATACGGAAGGGCACGAGGAGATGCGGATCGATCTGAAGGGCCGCACAGCGCTGGTCACCGGCTCGACGCAGGGCATCGGTGCGGCGATCGCGGCCGGGCTGGCCCGTGCCGGAGCCCGGGTGGGGGTCAACGGGCGCACCCCGCAGCGAGTGGAGGACAGCGTCGCGCGACTGGCACAGGAAGCGCCCGCGGCCGACTGGGTGCCCATCGCCGCTGACGTCGCGACCGAGGAGGGCGCACGTCTGACGCTGGAACAGTTGCCGCAGGTGGACATCCTCGTCAACAACCTCGGGATCTTCGGCGCCGAGAAGCCGCTGGAGATCACGGATGAGGAGTGGCGGCGCTACTTCGAGGTGAACGTGCTGGCCGCGTGCGGCTGACCCGCCTGTATCTGCCGGGCATGATGCAGCGGGGGTGGGGGCGTGTCCAGTACATCGCCAGCGACTCGGCGGTCGTCATCCCCGCGGAGATGATCCACTACGGCATGTCCAAGACGGCGCTGCTCGCCGTGGGCCGGGGGTTCGCCAAGCAGGCCGCCGGCTCGGGCGTCACGGTGAACTCCGTGATCGCGGGTCCCACCCACACCGGAGGCGTCGAGGACTTCGTCCGCGAACTCGTCGGCAGCGAGCTGCCCTGGGAAGAGGCTCAGCGTGTCTTCATGCGCGAGCACCGGCCGCAGTCACTGCTGCAGCGGCTGATCGAGCCGGAGGAGATCGCCCACATGGTCGTCTACCTCAGCTCCGAGCAGGCCTCGGCCACCACCGGAGGCGCACTGCGGGTGGACGGCGGATACGTCGACTCCATCCTGCCCTGACCGATCCGTCGGTGCGGCCGCGGGGCCCGATGGCGTTGCGGCGGCGGTGGTGACGCGCACATCGCCGTTATTTGATTGAACGATCCACAAAAGCTATAGTGGCGTCATGGCACGTAATCGGGAGTTCGACGTCGACGAGGCGGTCGACCGAGCGATGGATCTGTTCTGGCGCCGCGGCTATGCCGCGACGTCGTTGCAGGACCTGCTCGGGGAACTGTCGATCGGCAGCGGGAGCCTGTACGCGGCGTTCGGCTCGAAGGACAAGCTCTATGCCCGCGCGCTGGAGCGCTACTGCTCGCTGCAGGCGGGCGGCATCGCGGAGCGTCTGGAGGGTGCCACCGAAGTGAGGCCCGCTGTGCGCGAGGTGCTGGTGGAGATGGCCGAGGCCGATCTCGCCGACCCCGAGCGCGGATGCCTGGTGGTCAACGCCGCCACGGAGCGCGGGGGTGATCCGGCCACGGTGGACCGGGTCGCGGCCGCCATGCGGGTACTCGAATCGGCTCTTGCCGGCGCTCTGGAGAGGGCGAAGGCCCGGGGTGAACTGTCGCCCGACAAGAACCCGGTGGAGCTCGCCCGCTTCTTGACCACCTTCGTCCAGGGCCTACGGGTGGTCGGTCAGGCCCAGTTGGGCCGGGCGTTCGTCGAGGACGCCGTGTCGACGGCCCTGCGCGCCCTGAACTGATCGACGCCAGGTCCGGCCGGGCGTGGCGACGCTTCGGCGGCGCCGCGACACCGTCTCGCACACCTTCATTGTGTATCAATCAATCCAGAAAAGAGGATCATCATGGAACTGCACCTCAAGGACAAGGTCGCCGTCGTCACCGGGGCCAGCAAGGGCATCGGTCTGGCCATCGTCGAGGCGCTGAGCCGCGAGGGCGCCCACGTAGTGGCCGGCAGCCGGAGCTCGACGCCCGAGCTCGACGCCCTCCGGGACAAGTACGACGTCACCGTCGTGCCCGTCGACCTCTCCACGGCGGACGGAGCGGACAGGCTCGTCGAACGGGCCGTGGACCGGCACGGCAGGCTCGACATCCTCGTCAACAACCTGGGCGCGGGCAGTCCTCGCCCCAGCTTCCTCGAGCTGGACGACGCCGAGTGGCAGCGCATCTTCGACCTCACCTTCTTCAGCGCCGTACGTGCCGGACGCGCGGCCCTGCCTCATCTGCTGAAGTCGGAGGGTGCCGCCATCGTCAACATCAGCTCCATCAACGCCCGGCTGCCCTTCCCCATGGTCGTGGACTACTCCGCGGCCAAGGCGGCACTGACCAGCCTGACCAAGTCGCTCTCGGAGGAGTTCGCACCGCGCGGCGTACGGGTCAACGCGATCGCCCCCGGCCCTGTCCGCACCCCCTTCTGGACCGCGCCCGGCGGCTTCGCGGACGCCACCGCGGCGGCCGCCGGCACCACCGCGCAGGAGGCCATCGACGTGGTCGTGCCGCAGAGCATGGGCATCTCGACCGGACGGGTCACCGAGCCCCACGAGGTCGCCGACTTGGCGCTCTTCCTCGCCTCGCCGGTCGCAGGCAACATCACCGGTGCCGAGTTCGTCATCGACGGCGGTCAGATCAAGACCACCTGAAGTCGGCTTCGCATCGCCCGGACCGTTCGCTGACTTGCGACTTGTCCCTCCGAAGCCGCCTGGCCGGTGAAAGCCGCGTGGTGCTCGATGCCCTGGTGACCGGTCCGGTGCTTGGTGACCGGACCCGGCTCGGCGTCGTGCCGGAAGGTCGTTGCCGCTGCCCGACAAGCCGCTGGGCGCGGTGCCGTCCTGGGATCGGAATGCCGGCCGCAGGCTGGGACACCGCCGTGGAGCCGAACCTCCTTCAGGCGATCCTGCCGTGCGGCATGGCGGCGGGGGTGGGGGCGGGGCGCGGCTTCGGCGGGACGATGGGCGAGAAACCCTTGAACCGGTCGTCGAAGTCGATGCTCATGCTGAACCGGTCGACGGGGCCGGTAAGTTCGGCGGTCTCAGCTTCGAGCTGCCTCCTGTCGGCCGTATCGCGGGCGAGGAGCCAGGGGGGGCGACTGCGCCAGGCGCAGTGCGCCGGCGGCGGCCGATACCGGCCGGGCGTCGGGCGACGTCACAGTCCCGTGCCGCCCTGCACCGCCCGCTGCCGTCCTGGCCCGCGGCGACCAGCCACGTCGATCGATCGCCCCGGCGACCAGCTACGGCGGACAACTGCCCCGGCGGTCAGGCGCGTCTGACAACCGTCCTTGCGATGCCGGGCCGGACCTGACCGCGTCCGGAGCCCGAAGGGCTGATGGCATGTTCGGGTCAAATCTGTCAAACTTCCGGATGCCGTCGTCCCAACCCCAGTGGGCGACGGCGGAAATCTCACCAGCGATCTCGCAAGCGATGCGCGCAATCCGCGGCCGCCTACGGCGCACCCAAGCCCCCTGGACGGCCTCCAAGCAAGCCGGAAACCCGGCCGCTTCAAAGGAGTTTCGTGTGAGACGAACCCCCCACAAGACCCTCGCGGCGAGCGTACTTGCCGCCGTCGCGTCGGTCGCCTTCGCGCTTCCCGCCACGCCGGCGGCAGCCGCGCAGCCCACGACCGGCGCTCGGGCCGCCGACTGCACCCCGACGCAGGTGGTCAGCAACGGCGGCTTCGAGAGCGGAACTTCGCCCTGGAGCCAGTCGTCGGCCGGCGTGATCACCAATCGTGCCGGTCAGAACGCCCATGGCGGCACCAGCTTCGCCTGGCTGGACGGGGTCGGCGGCACACACACCGACACCCTCACCCAGTCCGTCACGATCCCGGCCGGGTGCAGCAGCGCCACCCTCACCTTCTGGCTGCACATCGACACCGCCGAGACGACCTCCACCGTCGCCTACGACAAGCTGACGGCGAAGATCGGCACCACCACGCTGGCGACGTACTCGAACCTCAACAAGAACACCGGCTATATGCAGAAGTCGTTCGACGTGTCGGCGTTCGCGGGCCAGACGGTGAGCCTCGCCTTCACCGGTACTGAGGACTCCAGCCTGCAGACGAGCTTCGTCGTCGACGATGTCGCACTCAACACCTCCGGCGGCACGACCCCGCCGGCGGACTCCACGCGCACCCCGGCGGCGCCCTCGTACACGGTCAGCCTCAGCAGCAACAGCACCGGCACCGTCTGGACCGGCCACGAGAGCGCGACCTTCACCAACGTCTCCTCCACCGCGCTGAGCGAGGTGTACCTGAGGCTCTGGGACAACTACCACGGCACCTGCTCCGCAATGCCGATCTCGCTCAGCAACGTCACCGGCGGCACCGCGGGCGCCCTGTCCGTCAACTGCACAGCTCTCAAGGTCGATCTGCCCAGTCCACTGGCTCAGGGGCAGACCGCCACGATCGGCTTCGACCTGGGCATCACCGTCCCCAGTGGCGCCGACCGGTTCGGGTACGACGGGGCCTTCAGCTTCATCGGCAACGCGCTGCCCGTTCTCGCGGTCAGGGACGCGGCGGGCTGGCACCTCGACCCCTACACCAACAACGGTGAGTCGTTCTACTCGCTGGCCGCCGATTTCAAGGTGACCCTCGACCACCCCAGCACCCTGCTGGTACCGGCCACCGGCACGTCGACCGACACTCCCGGCTCCAGCGGCCGTATGATCACCACTGCCACCGCCGCGAAGGTCCGTGACTTCGCCTGGGCCGCGGGCCTCTTCAGCAAGATCTCGGGCACATCGACCGCCGGGGTCCCGGTGAACGTCTACTCCGTCTCGGGCATCAGCTCCTCCAGCGCGCAATCGATGCTCACCACCGCGAAGTCCGCCGTGGACGCCCACGCGGCACGCTTCGGCGCCTACCCGTACGGCGAGTTGGACGCGGTGATCGACAACAACTTCTGGTTCGGCGGGATGGAGTACCCCGGGTTCGTCCTCGATCTGGTCAGCACCACGGCGCTCACGCACGAGATCGGTCACCAGTGGTGGTACGGCATCGTGGGCGACGACGAGTACAACAGCCCCTGGCTCGACGAGGCGTTCACCGACTACGCCACGGATCTGGCACTGAACAAGACCGGCGCCAACTGCTGGAACAGCGTCTCCTGGGCTTCCTCGGCGGAAAAGGTCACCAACTCGATGGCCTACTGGGACGCCCACTCCTCCCGGTACTCAACCGTCGTCTACGGCTACGGAAAGTGCGCCCTGCACGATCTGCGGCGCGTCCTCGGTGACACTGCCATGGCCAAGCTGCTGAAGGACTATGCGACGGCGCACTGGTACGGCGTTTCGACCACGGCCGAGTTCAAGGCAGCCGCGCAGGCCGCCACGACCACGGACCTGACCTCGTTCTGGACCACGCACCGCATCGAAGGCTGACCGGACATCGGTTCGCCGCGGCGGGTGCCTCCCGGCGCGGCGAACCGATGCCGTCCGACAAGTCGCGACCCCCGCCGTCACGGTCGGATACGAAGCTTTTGCGATTTCGCGGGGATCCCTCGAATCGCCTTCCACCTGCAGGTTGTCGATTTTGTCCGCCTCCTGGGTCCGCCCGTCACAGCATGTTCACCAGGTCGCACCTCCTGGGCGTTCTACGGGCGTGGTGTCATTCCCGCGCTCGCCACCCCCCATCGGTACGTCAACTCGACTAGGAGACAGGCATGTTGTGGAAGGTCCTCGGCCGCGCAGGTGTCGCCCTGACGGCTGGTGCCGCAGTGCTCGCCACCGCCGTCCCCGCGAACGCCGCCACTTACTCCGCGTTCGCCTTCTCGCAGACCGGCAGCCAGCCCACCATCTACGACTTCATCAACTCGGCGACCGCCTCGCTCGACATGACGATGTACGAGCTGGAGGACACCACGGCTGTCAACGACCTGATAGCCGAGAAGAAAAAGGGGGTCACCGTGCGGGTCATACTGGACCGCCAGCACCAGACCGCCAACAACTCGGCCTACAACGCCCTGAAGAACGCGGGCGTGGAAGTGGTGTGGTCCCCCTCCGCCTTCGTCTACACCCACCAGAAGACCATCACCGTCGACGGCGTCAAGTCGCTGATCATGACGGGCAACCTGACCTCCCAGTACTACACGACCAGCCGTGACTACGGCGTGTTCGACGACGACACCCGTGACGTCGCGTCGATCGAGAAGGTCTTCAACGCGGACTACGCCGGCAGCTCGATCACGCCGACCGACGGCGGCCATCTGCTCTGGTCGCCCACCGACTCCCGCAACCGCCTGCTGTCCCTGATCAACGGCGCCACAGCGAAGCTGGACATCGAGGAGCTGGAGCTCGGTGACAGTGCGGTCGTCAACGCCATCGTGGCGCGGGCGAAGGCGGGCGTTGCCGTGCGGGTGGTCCTGGAGAGCCCGTCCAGCTACTCCAGCCAGGTGTCCGCGATCAAGGCGGCGGGTGGCACCGTCGTCGGATACTCCGACCCCAACGGCTTCTACATCCACGCCAAGGCCATGGTCGCCGACTACGGCCTGTCCACCCAGAAGGTGGAGGCGGGCTCCATGAACATCAGCAGCAACTCGCTGGACAACAACCGAGAGGTGGGTCTGGTCCTGACGGGCACCGGGGTGGCCGAGTCCGTGGCCACCACCGTTGAGACCACCTTCGGCAGTGACTTCGCGGGTGGCACCCGGGCGTGACCCTGAACGGTCGGCCCGGCCCCGATCCCCGCGGCACCCGCCTGCCGTCGGAATCGGGACCGGCCCTTCGCCCGCAGGTGCGCTCCCGAGGAAACCCTGGGCTGTCCCGACGAGCTACGGCAAACTCGCCATCCGCTCTCGAGGCAACCGTGCTGGTCGCAGCCCTGGACGAGTGGCTGTGCCCAACTGCGAACCGACATCCTGACGACCGCCCGAACGGCATGCCCCACGGCCGGCCAGGCGATAGAGTCCGGATGTGCGTTGATCTTCCGGGCGGCGGCCATGTGCAGCCGCAGACGGTGCAGGGCGCCTCCCTCAACAGGGGCCGCCCCAGCGGGCATACCCGTCACCGCCCCACCGGAGATCCACATCATGACTGCTCAGCAGCCCCTCACCTACGACGCGTTCGTCGAACTCGCCGTCGCTGATTCAGCCGTCGTCGGCCTCGTCCTCAAAGGCTCCCAAGCCCACGAGGGCATGATCACCCGGCACTCCGATCACGACCTGTATGTGGTCCTTGCCGACAACGCAACAACAGATCTCACCCGGTTCACGGGCCACCGCACCCCCGAAATCGACCTCGTCATCGTCTCGCTCGCCCAGTTCCGTGCAGCCGGAATGCCCGGTTTCGAGTGCTACGCCCTCGCCCGTGCCCGGATCGTGCTCGACCGGCTCGACGGAGGTATCACCAAGATCCTGGCCGACAAAGCGCGTCTTCGCGCCGATGAAGCGTGCAGAGACTCCCGTTACTGGCTCGACGCCTATGCCAACTCTCTCTACCGCTCCGTCAAGAACCACCGAGACGGCCATGCACTCGCCGCCCGCCTCGACGCCGCCGACGCCATTCGGTTTCTGCTGGAGCTGCTCTTCGCTCTCGACCATCGCCCCCGGCCCTACAACAAGTACCTGGAGTGGGAGCTCGCCCGATACCGTTCCTCGTCAGTGAGCAGGAGTGAGTCTTGTACCCAATCCTGGTCAACTGGCGCATCCCGAACGGTGGTGGATGCACTGGTCTCCCGCGTTCGCGCCGCGTCCGGCGGCACGGATCGTGTCCGTGGTCCAAGGATGCGGGGGCGGGTTCCCTCACGCCCTGGGGTGCCGTGTCCGGCCTGGGCGGTCCGATGCCCCACACGATCGCTCTGGTCGTGTGGGGGCGGTGCCGTCCGTCGCCGGATGCGGTGCCCCAGGGCGCGCCTGCCGATCGCGATGCTCGCGGCCTCGTGACGGCTGGTTTTCCTGGTCGTGTGGGTGAGGGGCCCCAGCCAGTGCTGGGCGCCCCACCTGCTGGTGTAGGCCGGGTCCACGGCGACGATGGTGACGCCGAGTTCGGCCGCCATGCTGACGAGCCGGGCCCGCAGCTTGGACACGGGCATGCCGGAGATCAACCGCCGAAACCGCCTCTGGCGGCCGTGCTTCTCCCGGGTTTTCACCGCGGCGAAGTCGAGGTCTTCGATCGCGATCGACACCCCGTGGCGTTTCGCCCAGTGCAGGAGCCGGATCAGTGCATGCCGTACCTGGGC
>NZ_JBSFJX010000221.1:0-12661 GCF_053598275.1 Streptomyces sp. NPDC001156
CGCCGCCTGTCCAACGTGGTCTACCGGATCATGAAACGCGACCACCGAAACCAACTCGCCCAAGCCGCTTGACACACAGAGGCGCTGATTGGCTTAGCGAGCCTGAGCGTTGCTCAGCCTTGGCAGCCAATCGCCTTCGTGCCCTGGTACTGAACGACAGGAGCCGCCAGCCCGCGTGGCACGCCCCTCCGGACACTGGTCGACCGGGCCGCAAGACCCGACCGAGGAGGGTGCCCGACGTCGCCTGGGCGCCGGACGTGCACGTAGCACTCTGCCACAGGTTCACTACGCTTCGCTAATCCAACTGGTGAGCCTGTTCGTCTCGCCGTATGCGTCACCGGACCTGCTGGAGCGGCCCGACGACGAGGTGGTGTCCACGGTCTGCGCGCGCCGAGCGGTACCTGCCCGGCTTGACCGAGGCGACGCGTACGGCGTTCGTCGTGCGCTGGCCGCTCGGCCTGCCGGAGGCGACGCCCGCCGCGCTGCGTCTGCGGCGGTCGTTCCTGGACCGTCCCGTCCGCCGCGTCGACTACGCCGGGGACTGGGTGATGCTCCGGCCCAACAGCGAAGCCGCCTGCTGCCGCAGCCGCTCCGGATACGGACCGTACTCACCGATCGGCAGGTACGGCCCGATGAACTCCCACTCTTCGTCCGTCAGTTGCACTCGCGTCACGCATGACGATCTACCGGATCAGGCCTCGGGGCGAGGACAAAACCCAAAGATTGGTCACGACTCGATACGCGCCCTAGTTGTGGTAGCAGCGGAGTCATGGCCGCCCGGTGTCACCCCGAGGGTCGATAGTGTTGCCCCATGAGCGCGTTGGACACGGCCCAGCTTGAGGCCATGATCGAAGAGGCGACTGTCGACGCCTACAACGAGGACGAGCAGCTGACCGGACTGTTCACCATGCTTGAGGAGCACCTCGACCTGCCCTTCACCACCGCGGCTCTCGGCGTCGAGGTGACCGTGCGCGGCATCGACCTCACGCCGGACGGCAGGATCGTCGCCCTGTGCTCTCGCGGAGGCATGCGGCAGTCGATCGGAATCCTGGATCTGCCTCTGCCCAGCCCGGCGCCCGAGGGCGCGGAGTGGATCGAGGCATACCGTCACTGGGCCGGTTGAGGCCGGGCACCTCACACCCACGCGGAACCGGTCTGTGTGAAAGGGCTGAACATCGCTGACGCCGTACACGGCACGCATCGGCGCGTCGGCGAACCGTCGCTGACCGACCTCATCGCGCGCAGTGCCGAGTTGAAAGGGCAGCTGGTCGCCTTCGGGCAGAGCGCCCGCTTCGACCGGTGGTTGACACCCCTCCTGCTGGAGGCCGCAGGGCCTGAGCGCCAGCTGGACGAGGGCGAGGCGATCCGGATCATCGACCACTTCATCCTGCGGTACCGCCTGCCGGACGGTTCGACCGTGGTGGACCGGTTCGTCGCCGGGCGCAAGGACCTGACCGCGGGCGACTGGGAGATGCTGCTCGGCTGGCGCGACCCGGTCGAGGGCATCTTCGAGATCCAGCGGAAGGAAGGGGGTGCCGTCGTCCTGCTGAACCTGGTCGACGACCTGGAGTACCGCACGTACTCGAATGTCGGGCGGGCGGCGTTCCGCGGAGTGTCCAAGGGGAGCTTCCTCCACACCTGTCTGGTACCAGTCCACTCGGCCGGCGGGGCCTGGCTGGTGTCCGGGGCAATGTCGAGCTACCCCAGGTCCAGCTCCACCGAGATCGCCCAGGTCGCCCTGCAACTGGCCACCAGCCGGCCTGAACTGGTCTTCCGCAACCCCCGGAAGGTCGAGCAGGGGTGGCAGGCGATGCGGGAGGACCGGGCCGCGTTCGTCGAGTTCTGCGGCGACGACGAACTGGTCCTTCCGCCTGCCGAAGCCGAGGACCTCCTCAACGCCTACTACCGCCACCGCCAGGAGTCCGCCGTCGCCGGACATCCCGACCGTGCCCGGGGCAGACGGCTCCCCGGCCTGGACCTGCCCTTTTTCGAGTTGCCGCCGGAACTGGCAGGCTCGGACACCATCGGTGTCATCTACGATCAGGTCGACGGGCTCAACTTCTACGCGGACTACGGGATGCTGCGAGACCTCTTCGCAGACCCGGCGCTCGCGGGCCGCAGACAGTACCAGGACCTGCTGCGCACCTACCTGCGCGAGGAGTCGATCGGGCCACTGCCGATCCGCCGACTGGCTGCCGCGCACCCGGAGACAGTCGACGCTGTGTTCCGAAAGCTGCTGCGGAAGCCCGGATTCACCTGGAGCGAGCACGGCGAGGCACTGCTGCGCCGACGCAAGCCCTGGTACTACGCGAACGAGCCCCGCCCTGGTGTCTCCGTCATCGGCGACCGCCTCAGCGCGCTTGCCGCCGGCCGTCGACAGTCACCGTTCACACGGCCGTGATGCTGCGCAACACTGCCCGTCCTCCTTCCATACCGCGTATCCGAAGGTCAATGCGTGAAAGGTGGCAGAGGCTTGACTGACTGGATCTACATCCTGTGCCGTTCAGAAACTCATCGCTGCTGCTCGGAGTAGGTAGGTCTGCGCGCCACGATGGCCTCCTGGAACCCTGGCCGGATGTTCGTCTCGCTGGTGTACGAGGTGGCCCGGAAGCTGCTGTCGGTCCCGGCGGTGCTGGTGCGCCGGCGCGCGGCGAAGGATGCCGAGTTGCTGGTGCTGCAGCATGAGAAACGCGGTGCTGCGCAGGCGGCTCACGGGCCCGGTGCGGTATGAGCTGGCGGACCGGCTGTGGTTCGCGGCAGTGTCCGGGCTGATCCCGCGACGTCGGTGGGCGCGCGTGTTCCCGGTCACGCCCGCGCCCCTTCTGGCGTGGCACCGAAGACTCATCGCACGCACGTGGGGCTACAGCACGCGCCGGAGCAGGCCGGGCAGGCCGCCGACCGCGAGCGCGGTAAGGGCGTTGGTGGTGCGGCTGGCCCAGGAGAATCCGCGTTGGGGCTGCCGTCGGATTCAGGGCGAACTCGTTCGTCTGGGGCATCCGATCGGCACCACGGCGGTCTGGGAGATTCTGACGGCTTCCGGCATCGATCCGGCCCCGCGTCGCAGCGGACCGACGTGGCGCGAGTTCCTGACCGCGCAGGCCCAAGGCATTATCGCCTGCGACTTCTTGCACATCGACCTGATCGACCTGCGCCGCGTGTACGCGTTGGTCTTCCTCGAGCACGGCACGCGCCGACTGCACATTGCGGGGGTTACTGCGCATCCGACGGGCCGTGGACGGTGCAGCAGGCGAGAAATCTCGCCCTCGAGTTGGACGTCCGGGTCGACTCTCTCCGCTTCCTGATCCGCGACCGGGACGCGAAGTTCACCGAGTCCTTCGACGCGGTCTTCGTAGCCGACGACATCGAGGCCCTGAGGACCGCGCCGCGGGCTCCTTGGACGAACGCGCGCTGCGAACGGGCCATCGAAACCCTGCGGCGCGAAGCCCTCGACCACCTGCTGATCTGGAACGAGGCCCACGCCCGGAAGGTCCTGCACAGCTACGCCCGGCACTACAACCACCATCGCCCGCATCAGGGCCGGGGACAGCTTGCTCCCCTCACCCAGGTGCACCCCGCGGCCGCGACCGACCTGACCGCGCGCCGACTCCTCGCACCCGAGTACTCGGCGGTGTCATCAACGCGTACAGATATGCAGCCTGACCACCGGCCACGAGTTTCCGAACGGCACAGGCCGGTGTCCGCGGTCTACGCGGTGCGGCAGGCGCCAGGACCCGAAGCTCCTGACACCCGCCGCAGTACCGTCCGGACGGTCCACATCAGTGGTTGCGGCGACTCACTTGCCGTGCTGCAGGTACGCGCGGGCTACGGTCTGCTGGACGCTGTTGCCGGCGGCGTCCGTCGCGGTCACCCGCAGCGTCACATACCTGTCGCCACGCACGTCCGACGGTCGCTCCACGGTGACGGTGAACTGCCCGGTGCTGTCGTCCTGCACCGTGCGCGCCGTGGTGAAGTTCTTCCCGTCCTCGAACGAGGCCTCGACCTTCAGCTTCACCCCGCGCGGGGCGGCCATGCCGTCCTGCATGCGGGCCGTCAGGCCGAAGTTGTGCGTACGCGCCGAGCCCACCGAGTTCTGCATGTCGACCGGCACGTCGTAGTCCAGCTGGAGCAGCGGCAGCAGGGTCTCGCGCGCCGCGGTGTCCGAGTGGAAGGTCCACGACGTGAGGGTCTTGGTGCCGAACTCCCAGTCGTCCGAGTCGCGGGCGGTCGTCACGTCCAGCCGGTACTCGGCGTCGCCCGCCGGAACCTCGAACTGGCCCGCCGCTCCCCTGTCGGACCTGGCGATCTGCTCCCCGTTGCGGTACAGCACCGCCACGGCTGTGTCACCCTCGTCGTCGGCCCCGGCAGCCCCGGCGCCGAGGGGGCCGAAGTTGGAAAGCTCCGCGAACGACCAGTGACCGGTGCCGGAGTCGTTGAACTCCGGGATGTCCACCGACAGGGTGTCACCGTTGCGCACCGACTTCCGGGACCACCCACGCGGAATCGACGGGCGGACCACCGCTCCGAACCACCGCTCCGTGGCGCTCTGGCCGTGCTGGTAGGTGTGCGGGGCGTCCTGCGACCCGGCCCGCCATGGCCCCTCGAATTGTATCCAGGGGACATCGTGGTGCACGACGTGGTTCCACAGCGTGTCCTCGTCGCTGCTCACGTACTCGACGCGTTCCTGTCCCTGCGGAACGTAGCGGCTCCACTGGTTGACGACGACGTCCTCGTACGGCCGCCACCCGAAACGCTGCTCGATCGCCCACGACGATTGACCGGTGCGGGCGTAGGTGCTGCGGACCACGGCGCTGTTCTGATCCGAGACGGTGTACACCGTCTGCTCGGGGATGGAGCCCTTCCAGACCGGCATCACGTCGTACAGGTACGGGCTTCGCACCGTGCCGGTGAACTTCACCGTCGTGGTGCCCTGCTTGATGCGCTCCAGCAGGGCCGATCCGTTCGTCCAGCCGGTCCGCATGGCCGGCAGTTCCATCCGGTCACCGTCCGGTTCCCAACGGGTCCAGACGGGGCGCCCGGTCGGCTCCCACGCGAACAGGACCGCCTTGGCTCCCGCGGCTGCCGCGATTCGCGTGAACTCGGTGTAATCCTCAGGCCACTTGTACCGTACGACAGCCAGCTTGCCACGGACATTGCGCAGGTCGGGCTCGCTCACCGATCCGGCGTCAACGGCGGTCAGCTGCGCACCCTTGTCCCCGAAGACCGGGGAGAACGCCTCGTAGAACGGGGCGAACCGCAGCGAGGTGCCGGAGACGTCCGCCTGCAGTTGCGGAGCCGTCATCTGCCAGCGCGAGTAGTACTCGAAGGTGCCGTCGGTGACCGGGGCAGTGGGAGTGACGTAGATGCGCGTGCCGTCGTAGTGCTGGTTAATGAAGGTCATGCTGCGGCCGTCGATCTGGCGGTGGAGCACGGTGCTGACGACGCCGTGCTCTTCGGCGGGACGCGGAGTGCGGATCTTCACCTCGCTGAGCTTGGTGGCGTCCAGCGTCACCGTCGTGTCCTTGGTGACCTTCAGCTCGGGGACCAGGACTTCATCTGCCTCGTCGCGCTCATCGGACGTCTCCGAGTACCTGGTGGAGAGGAAGTACGTTCCTTCCTCCACCATGACGGAGTCGGCGAGCGGGTCCGTGTACGCCACGAATCCGTCCGGACCCCAGATCAGCGGTTGATAGCCGTACCTGACATGGCCGTCGCGGAAGCGGAAGTTCGCGGTCAGCCGGTGCTGGGGGGCATGCACCACGAGGGAGACCGTGGTGTGGGCGAGTACGGTGCCGTCGGCGGACTTGGCGATGACGTATCCGTAGTACTTGCCGCGGACGGCGTGCGCCGCGTCGGTGTGCAGCGGAACGTCTGCGGTGGCGCCGGGGGCCAGTTGCACGGTGTCGGAGCCGAGGCTGGCCACCCCGTCGGGGAGCGCACGCCCGCCCTCGGTAGCCAGGCTGACGGCCAGGGAGAGGGTGACCTCGCGGTCACCGGTGTTGGTGTAGTGAACGGTGGCCGTCTCACCTCCTGTGTCACCGGTGTGCAGCGGGGCGAGGGTGACGGTGCCGGTGGCGGTGACCGGGCCGGTGGCGGTGGCCAGGTCGATGCGGCCGCCGCCCTGTTCGGTCACCTTGGTGCCAGGCACCGTGTGGGCGGTGCTGATCAGGGCGTCCTTGAGCTGCCGGGCGTTCCAGTCGGGGTGCTGCTGGGCCAGCAGCGCGGCGGCGCCGGCCACGTGCGGGGTGGCCATCGAGGTCCCGGACAGCGCGACGTAGTCGTTGTCGACCGGGGTGCCCAGGGTGGTGCCGGCCGCGCGGGCGGCGACGATGCCAACGCCGGGGGCGGTCACGTCGGGTTTGACCGCGTCGTCCCCCGAGCGCGGGCCGCGGCTGGAGAAGGGGGCGAGGGAGTCGTTGCGGTCGACGGCCCCCACGGTCAGCGCGGCGTCGGCCGCGCCCGGGGAGTTGATAGTGGAGGAGTCCGGGCCGTCGTTGCCCGCCGCGACGACGAAGAGCGTGCCGGTAGAGGCGGTCAGGGAGTTGACGGCCTCGCTCGTCGGGTCGGTACCGTCGCTGCTCTCACCGCCGAGGCTCATGTTGACGACCTTGGCGTGTTCGCCGGCCGCCCACTCCATGCCGTCGATGACATCCGACTCCGAGCCGAAGCCGCTGTCGCCCAGGACCTTGCCGATCAGCAGGTCGGCCTTGGGCGCCACACCGCGGCGGGTCCCGGACGATGCGGCGCCGGTGCCGGCGACGATCGAGGCGACGTGCGTGCCGTGGCCGAAGTGGTCGACCGTGTTCCCGCTGTCGGAGAAGTCCTTGGCCTCCACGATGCGGTCGGCGAGGTCAGGGTGGGTGGCGTCGACTCCACTGTCGAGCACGGCCACCTTGACGCCCTGGCCCTCGTAGCCGGCCTTCCAGACAGTGGGGGCGTTGATCTGCGCCGTGCTGCGGTCCAGCACCGCCTTCACCTTGCCGTCCAGCAAGACCCGCGGGGTGACCGCGGCCCGGGCGGCGTCCGAGCCCTCGCCGGGGTTGAGCGTCTTCCAGAACGTGCCCAGGTCGTCACCGGCGACCCGCAGCGACCGCGCGTGGATGCTCTCCAGATTACGGGAGGGCGTCCTGGCCGCGTTGAACGCCACCAGTCGGTCCGCGGTCGCCGCGGCGGCCTTCGCCGCCTGCGCGGTGACCCTGGCCCCGGCCCGGGACGGCTCCGGCTGCGAGGAGACGATCAACGGCAGTGCGGAGGTGTGGGCCTCGTCGAAGCCGTCGGCGATCAGGGCCGTCACGTTGAACAGCCGGCGGTCCAGGGTGCCGGCAGCGACCAGCGACTCGGCGTCGAACGGCATCACGTTCAGTGCCTTGTCGTCCCCCTCCAGCGTCTGGAAGGACATCCGCTCGCGGCCCGGTCCGGGCTGCACCGACGCCGTGTGGCGTCCGTCGGGCAGCGTGGTCACGGTCACGCGGTCACCGGTCAGCAGCCGCACGGTCGCGGAGTGCGCCCCCGGCACGGCAGCAGGACGCCCGGCGGCCCCGACGTCCGCCGCCTGCGCCGTGAAGGCTGCCGGTATGACTCCGGCAACCAGAATTATTCCTGTTGATATCGCCGCCGTCAGGCGGATTCTGGACATCAGTGGGACACCTCTCGTTTGGCTGAGGGGGTACAAAAATTCCGAAATAATTGGCTGTCAACGTCACCGTGTTGCTGGCTTCAGGTGTCGCAACTGCGACACCTCTCAACGGCGCCACGCGCCGCCTCGGCTCCGTCGCGCTGTCAGCGCGAGCAGAATCATTCCGAATTGGGCGCCCCCGAAGGAGTCACCCGATGACGACGACGGATCACCTCGCCGGGGCGTGGTGAGGGCGTGTCACCTGCCGGGACTTCCGACTGCGGTGGGCCTGCCGGCGTTGAGCCGATGCCGTGTCGCGAACGGACCTGTCCAGTGGGCGGCTGGCGGAAGAGTCCCCCGCGTGCAGTCCGTTCCTGCACACCGCGACTACAACGAGGTTCACGCCGGCAGGATGAACTTCGTCGAGTCGTGCTGCGACTAGGAGGCACTCACCCGGCTGGAAGGAGCGCGGGTCAGAAGGTGAGCTTCCAGCTGTTGATGTAGCCGCTGTCCACGCGGTACATATCCTGGACCTTCAGTTTCCAGGTGCCGTTGGCGGTCTCGCTTGAGGCGTCGACGAAGTAGGTGGCGATGACGTTGGCAGCCGAGTCGAAGCCGTCGGACCTCTTCAACCGGTACACGGTGCCGTCCGGGGCCACCAGGTCGATGGCCACGTCACCGCGGTAGGGGTGGACGATGTCGACGCCGACCTGCAAATAGCTCGGCGCGTGACCTGCGCGATTGGTGACCTTGATTTTGGAGTACACGGCGGCGCCCGCGTCCGGGATGGCCACGTCGGTGGTGTTCTGGAAGACGTTGCTGGTGGAGACACCCCAATCGAAGGTCGCCGAACCGGTCACATTGGAGGCGTCCTTGACCGTGACTGTCACAGACTTGACGCCGACCGTGGTCGGTGTGCCGGAGATCAGGCCGGTGCTCGCGTTGATCGACAGGCCGGCGGGCAGACCGGTGGCCGAGTAGGTCAGCACTCCGGGGTTGTTGGTGCCGGCCTCGATCTGCAGGTTCGCGGCGGTCTTGACGATGGTGTTCTGGTCGGCCGGCTTGGTAACCGTGACGCGGCCGGGGACGCCGATGGCGGCCCAGGTGTCGGCGACCGTGTTGTAGGTGGCGCTGCCGGCGCCCCACAGGTCAGCGGCAGCCTGCAGGGTTCCGAGACGGGCGCCCGAGTAGTCGGTGGTGGAGGTGAAACGCTCGGTCAGGGCCTTGTACCAGAGCTTGGCGGCGTTGTCCCGGCCGATGCCGGGGACCGAGCGGCCGTTGGCGGTGGGACTGTCGTAGCTGACACCGTTGATAACTTTCGCGCCGCTGCCCTCGGACAGCAGGTAGAAGAAGTGGTTCGCCGGGCCGGACGAGTAATGGACGTCGAGGTTCCTGATGCCGGCATACCAGTTGTCGACTGAGGAGCCGTCCCGCGAAGGCTTGTCCATGTAGCGCAGCGGGGTACCGTCGCCCCGGAAGTCGATCTTCTCGCCGATGAGGTAGTCCCCGGCGTCGCCGGCGTTGTTGGCGTAGAACTCGACCGAGGTGCCGAAGATGTCCGAGGTCGCCTCGTTGAGGCCGCCGGACTCGTCGCCGTAGATCAGACCCGCGGTGGCGGCGGTGACGCCGTGGCTCATCTCGTGGCCGGCGACGTCCAGCGTGGTCAGCGGGTGGCTGTTGTCCGGGCCGTCACCGTAGGTCATGCAGAAGCAGCTGTTGTCCCAGAAGGCGTTGAAGTAGGTGTCGCCGTAGTGGGTTCGGGAGTAGGCGGCGACTCCGTCGTTGCGGATGCCGTTGCGGCCCATCACGTTCTTGTAGAAGTCCCAGGTCTCCTGGGCGCCGTAGGCGGCGTCCACACCAGCGGTCTGGGTGTTGGACGGCAGGCCATCGCCCCAGGTGTCCGTGGAGTTGGTGAACAGGGTGCCGGTGCCCGAGTCGCCGTGGTTCAGGTCGTACGTCGCCTGCCCGCCACGGGTGTTGTCCGTCATGCTGTACGTCGAGCCGGACAGCGTGGTCCCGATGCTGACCTGCCCGCTGTACTGGCCGTTGCCGACGCCGGTCTCGATCCCCTGGTACTCGAAGAGCCTGGCGCCGGTCTTCGCATCCGTGATGACGTGCAGCCGGCTCGGCGTGCCGTCGTCCTGCAGACCGCCGACGACGGACTCCCAGGCCAGGACCGGCGCGCCGGAGGCCGCCCAGACCACCTTGCGGGTACTCATGACGGCCGGACTCGTGGCGCCCTTGGCCTTGGCGCGACCGATCGCGAAGGTCCTGGCCAATGCGGCGGACCGGGTCGCGGTGGTGCTCGGCACGCTGATGACCTCATTGACGGCCTTGCCGACCCCCTTCGAGGTTCCGTCAGCACCCGTGTGCACGACCAGGTCGCCACCGAGGACCGGCAGGCCCGCGAAGGTGCGCTCGTAGCGGGTGTGCACGGTGCCGTCGGCGTCCTTGAGGGCCGACTTGGGGATCAGCTGCTCCTGGGCTCCCAGGTGCAGGGACCGGGCAGTGGCCGCACGGTCCGCCTGGGCCTTCTTCAGGAGCTTCGCCTGCTCCGGGGCCGAGAGTTGGACAGGAAGCGCGCCCACTCGGGGCTGAACCCGGACGGGGTTGGCGTGCGCCTGCGGCGCACCGGCCGTCGCGGTGCCGGACGACGCGGCGACAGCGAGCAGCGCGGCACTGGCTATCAGTGCGCCCGCGGTAACTGTGCTGCGGCGTGATCGTCTCACTCGGACTCCTTTTGCGGCGACCGCTGGATGGCGGCCGGTGACAATCCGAGCAGGCGGGTTCTGGTGCTGCCCGGTCAGAACTGGTGGTCTGGTGGGGATATACGGGGTCGCTGCGTCGAAGGCGTTCACAGCGTAGTGAGACACCTTGTGACACCGTTGGGGTACGTCCTTCAGAAATAGACCGGCAGGGCAACACGTGTCACCAGCCTCGGGTGTCGCAACTGCGACATGTCTCAACACCGACACGCGCCGCATGCCGCCGCTACGCTGTCAGCGCGGAAACTTGTCATGATTTGGGCTCTGCTCCGTGGTCGGTGGTGATGCTGAGTCCCTGCCCGCGCCCATGAGGCACAGCTGATGTCAACTCTTCTGCGAACACGGTGTTTCCGGGTGGTCTGGGGCTCGGGATGACCGTCTGTGCGGTCTTCGACCTGCCGTGCGACCGCGCTCGTGGTGTGGACGTCGCCGCGGCCGGCTAGCGGTGGATCGTCGAGCGCCTCTTCGCCCACCTGATGCGAAGTCGCCGCCTGACACGCGACTTCGAGTGCCGCACCGCCAGCGCCGAGGCGATGGTCTACTGGTCGATGATCCTGCTCATGACCCACCGCCTGGCCCGCTCACGCCCTGCACGAGTGTGAACCGGCCCGGCCGCTGCTCGGCCAGCCAGCCACGGGCGACCAGGCGTTTCGTATTCGACCGCAGCGCCTCCACCCGCGCCGGCACCACGTCCACGCCGAGCGCCGTGGCCATCTCCTGGCAGGTCAGCGGCCCTTGATGAAGCCGGGCCCGGTCCGCAAGCGCCTCAAGGATGCGCCGGGAGTCCACCGACAGTACCGACCAGGCCAGCCCCTGGCGTCACACCGGCACCTGCGACTTCGGCTTCACCGCATCCCCGCACGCCGATGGCGCGTCCGCATCCCACGCACCCGAAGCGACCTCCGCCTCGGCGGCGTTGCCGTCGTCCGGAGCCAGCACCGTATCGACCCGCCTGCGGGCGATCGCCCACTCCTGCCATTCCCGTGGCCGAAGCGGCCGTCTCATTCTGATGTTGTGTCACTTCACGTCATGATCAAGGCGGCCGACCTCGTGCCCGCAGCCACCCCCATCACGCCGCCGACCAGCCGCGACGAACACCGACAGAGCTATCTACAGATGCCGTGCCTGTACCGTCTCCCGGGCCAGCTGCCGCGAGTCCCGTCGCGGGGAGCAGTCCGCGACCTGCGCCATCACGTCCCCGAACGCGGCCGTCCACTCCTGCTGAGCTATCGTGGCCTCCACGGCCACCACGCCTTGCGTTGTCTTAACAAACGACCATGATCGCGGTGGCCGTTCCCATTGCCCGCGCCGCCCCTGACCTGCGCAGACGCCAATGATCAAGACTTACCGCTACCGCGAATGCGTGGTTAACGTGTGACACGGTGCCTGTTTGGGGATTGACACACTCACACTGTTTCACGATGATCACTCGCATGTCGCGAAGGCAACCATGTCGGGACTCCTCCGCGAAGTCCCGATCGTCTCCAGGTCCGAACCCGCGCTGACGAACGCCGGGCTTTGCCGCCGATGCACCTGCACAAACGCCGTCCGGCCGCACATCGCCTCGAACGCCGCCGCCACCAGGTCGCCAACCTCGACACCGGGTTCCCAGTACAGGCCGGCCGGACTTCGGAAAGTGGCCCGTCGAACGAGACGTCGCCGGCAGGCCGGTACACCCCCATACGACCCAATCCGGTGCCCACGGACCTCCTGACAGGGCAGCACATAACAGAGAAGCCCTCCTGTGGCCGCCACAAAGCCGTTCAGTCATCGGCGCGTCCGGTGACGACGCCGGGGTTCCGGTGCCGGAGTCCGGAAATGGTCCGCGCGCGAACCGCGCGGGCGCCCAGTGGCGAGGCCAACCGACGGAATTCGATGACCTGCTGAAACACGGCCTCTGCCGCGTGGCCGCCCCGTGAAGGAGCACAGAGTGTCCCGGTGAACCGCGGTACCCCGGTGTCGTCCGTCTCGGTGCCACCTCTTCGACGGGGTCGACGCACGTCAGCTCGCCGCCGCCCTCTCCCTGGCCGTCGACGTCACCCAGGACGAAGGCCTGCAGTACGTCGCCACCTTCAACGCCGACGACCTGGACAAGGCCACCCGCCTGGGCTTCGGACCTGGCACTTACATCCGGCAGCCCCACCTCAGGGACGAGATCGACACCGGCGGGCTGTTCGGCTTCCGTTTCTGGCTCTCCCGGCATGTGTGTGGGCGCGTGGAGGGGATCTCGGCGTCAAAGCGCTGACCGGGTTGGACGATCCTGTCGGGGGCGGTGGAATGTAGG
>NZ_JBSFJX010000222.1:0-12590 GCF_053598275.1 Streptomyces sp. NPDC001156
GGGCGGCGCCCCGGCCGGGGCGTCCGGGACCCTCCGGCCTGTAGAGCCGGCGGCCCGGCGCCGTCAGGACGCGCCGAGCCGCTCCCGGGCCTCCATCAGCGCGAAACCCAGCAGATTGAGTCCCCGCCAGCGCTCCGGGTCCGCCGCCCGTTCGTCGTCCGCCGCGAGTCCGATGCCCCAGATCCGGTCCACCGGACTCGCCTCGACGAGCACCCGGTTGCCCGTGCCCAGCAGAAAGGCCCGTAGACCGGCGTCCGCGGCGAATTTGTGGACGCTGCCCTCGACCACGATCCCGAACCGCTCGCGCTCCCATGTCGTCCCGTCGAAGCCGCGCACCAGCCGCCCCGCCTTCTTGGCGAGCGCCGGGTTCCGTGCCTCGACGGCCATCCGCTCGGCCTCCGCGTCGCCGAACAGCCGCGCCTTCGACGCCATCATCCAGTGCTCCGCCGTCGCGTACCGCACGCCGTCCACGGTGAACGGGGACGGCCACCACTGGCTCAGGCAGCCGGCCCCGAGCTGTCCGTCCGGGCGCGGGCGATGACCCCAGAAGTGCAGGTATTTGACCCTCGCCCCGGTCCGGACCTCGCTGACCAGGGCCTCCAAAGTATTGATCCTCCCCATGCACGTGAGTCTGGCAGCCACCACTGACACTCCGTCCTCCCCTTATCGGGCGGAGTCGACACCCTGGTCGACAGATTCCGTCGCGTAACCAAAAGGCAACAACGGAATCACTTGTTGGCCTGCACTTGCTCTGTCAGGATCGGCACTCAAATCGAGCCGAAGCTACGCCAGACCCCGTGGGACGCGGGCCGGCGGCGGAGGAGAGCGACATGTACAACCCGGGCAACGCCGGCGACGGCGACATCCGCACCCGGACACAGGCGGCCGTACAGGAACGCTTCGCGGACGGCGCGCAGTACATCGCGGGCAGTGCGGCCAAGGGCACGTCGGGCAACCGGCACGCGGTCGTCGACCCGTCGACGGGCGCCGAGGTCTACCGATACGAGACGGCCGGCCCGCAGGACGTCGACCGCGCCGTCGCCGCCGCCCGCGCCGCCTTTCCCGGCTGGTCGGCCGCCACGCCGGGCGAGCGTTCCGACGCGCTGCACCGCTTCGCCGCCGTGCTCGCCGACCGCGCGGAGGAGTTCGCCCGCTTCGAGTCCCTCCAGTGCGGCAAGCCCCTGAAGCTGACGCGGGAGTTCGACGTGCCCGGCACGATCGACAACACCGCCTTCTTCGCCGGCGCCGCCCGGCACCTCCAGGGGCAGTCGGCAGGTGAGTACTCCGGCGACCACACCTCCTATGTACGCCGCGAGCCCATCGGCGTCATCGGCTCCATCGCGCCCTGGAACTACCCGCTCCAGATGGCCGCCTGGAAGATCCTCCCGGCGATCGCCGCGGGCAACACCATCGTGCTGAAGCCCGCCGAGCTCACCCCGCTGACCTCACTGCTGTTCGCCGAGGCCGCCACCGCGGCCGGGATCCCGGACGGTGTGATCAACATCGTCACGGGCACCGGAAAGGAGGTGGGCGAGCGCCTCGTCGGTCATCCCGATGTGGCCATGACCTCCTTCACCGGCTCCACCGCCGTCGGCAAGCGCGTCGCCGAGATCGCCACCGCCACCGTCAAACGGCTCCATCTGGAACTCGGCGGCAAGGCGCCCTTCCTCGTCTTCGACGACGCGGACCTCGAGGCCGCCGTCCAGGGGGCGGTCGCGGGATCGCTCATCAACACCGGCCAGGACTGCACGGCCGCCACGCGCGCGTACGTGCAACGTCCCCTCTATGAGGAGTTCGTGCGGCGGACCGCCGCCCTCATGGAGACCGTCCGGCTCGGCGACCCGTTCACCCCGGGCACCGATCTCGGCCCCCTGATCTCGCACGTTCAGCGCGACCGCGTCGCCGGTTTCGTCGACCGGGCGCGTGCCTACGCGCGCGTGGTCACCGGCGGCGAGGCCCCCGACGGGGACCTCAAGGACGGCGCCTACTACCGGCCCACCCTTGTCGCGGACGCAGCGCAGGACAGCGAGATCGTCCAGTCCGAGATCTTCGGGCCCGTCCTCGTCGTCCTGCCCTTCGACAGCGACGACGACGGCATCCGGCTCGCGAACGACACCCCATACGGCCTCGCCGCGTCCGCCTGGAGCCGGGACGTGTACCGGGCGAACCGCGCCACCCGCGAGATCAAGGCCGGGTGCGTGTGGGTCAACGACCACATCCCGATCATCAGCGAGATGCCCCACGGGGGCTACCGCGCATCGGGCTTCGGAAAGGACATGTCCATGTACTCCTTCGAGGAGTACACCCAGATCAAGCACGTCATGTTCGACAACACCGCGGTGGCCGAGAAGGACTGGCACCGCACGATCTTCGGGGACCGCTAGCACACAGGCCGCCCGACCCGCGGCCGTTCACCCTCCCGAAAGGGCACCACGCGCATGGAGCAGTACGAGCCCGACCGCCTGACCCCGGTCCAACTGGCCGCTATGCGGCGCAGCTTCCGCAATGGCAGGGCCTCCCTGACCCGCCGTTCGCTGCTGCGCGCCTCCGCGGGCGGCGCGCTCGCACTGGGCGGCCTCGGGGCGCTGAGCGGCTGCGGTATCCCCGCGGCCGGCAAGACACAGGGCGGCACCACGACCGAGGACCACTCAGCGAAGGAGAAGGTCGTCAACTTCTCCAACTGGCCGGAGTACATCGACGTCGACGACAGCGGCAAGCACCACCCGACGCTCGAGACCTTCGCCAAGCAGACCGGCATCCAGGTCAAGTACACCGAGGACATCAACGACAACAACGAGTTCTTCGGCAAGATCAAGCCGCAGCTCGCCGCGGGCCAGGACACCGGCCGCGATCTCATCGTCCTCACCGACTGGCTGGCCGCCCGGCTGATCCGCCTGGGATGGGTGCAGAAACTGGACGCGGAGAACCTTCCGCACGCCTTCGCCAACCTGTCGAGCCAGTTCCGTACACCCGACTGGGACCCGGGCCGCGCCTACTCCTATCCATGGCAGGGCATCTCGACCGTCATCGCCTTCAACAAGAAGGCGCTCGACGGTGTCGAGGTCAAGTCGATCTCCGATCTGCTCGACAACCCCAAACTCCGGGGTCGGGTCGGCTTCCTGTCGGAGATGCGCGACAGCATCGGCATGACTCTGCTCGACATGGGCAAGGACCCGGCGAAGTTCACCGACGACGACTTCGACGCGGTGATCGCCCGTCTGCAGAAGGCCATCGACAAGGGCCAGATACGCCGGTTCACCGGCAACGACTACACGTCCGACCTCACCAAGGGCGACCTGGCCGCCTGTGTGGCCTGGGGCGGTGACATCGTCCAGCTCCAGGCGGACAGCCCGGACATCGACTACATCATCCCGGCGAGCGGCTACATGACGTCGACCGACAACATGCTGGTCCCGAACAGGGCCCGTCACAAGGCGAACGCCGAGCGGCTGATCGACTTCTACTACCAGCCCGACCAGGCCGCTGCCCTCGCCGGCTACGTCAACTACGTGAGCCCGGTCGACGGGGTGAAGCCCTATCTCGAGAAGATCGACGAGAACGCGGCGCACAATCCGCTGATCCTTCCCGACAAGGCCATGGCCGCGAAGTCGCACCCCTTCCGCTCGCTGACGCAGAAGGAAGAGACGGCCTACGAAGAGAAGTTCGCGAAGCTGACAGGGGCGTAACCACGATGACGACAGACAACAGCGGCGACGTCCGCCTCTCCGGGATCAGCAAGACGTACGGCTCCTTCACGGCCGTCCACCCGCTGGACCTGACCGTGCCGCAGGGCTCCTTCTTCGCCCTGCTCGGCGCCTCCGGGTGCGGCAAGACCACCACCCTGCGCATGATCGCCGGTCTGGAGGAACCTTCCTCCGGTACGGTCCGCCTCGGCGACCAGGAGGTCACGCATCTGCCGCCGTACAAGCGGCCGGTGAACACCGTCTTCCAGTCCTACGCCCTCTTCCCGCATCTCGACATCTTCGAGAACGTCGCCTTCGGCCTGCGCCGGCGCGGCATCAAGTCGGTGAAGAAGCAGGTCGAGGACATGCTGGAGCTGGTGCAGCTGGGCGAGCAGGCACGCAAGAAGCCGCACCAGCTCTCCGGCGGCCAGCAGCAGCGCGTCGCGGTGGCCCGCGCGCTCATCAACCACCCCAAGGTGCTGCTCCTCGACGAGCCGCTCGGCGCCCTCGACCTCAAGCTGCGCCGTCAGATGCAACTCGAGCTCAAGCGCATCCAGACCGAGGTGGGCATCACCTTCATCCACGTCACGCACGACCAGGAGGAGGCCATGACGATGGCCGACACCGTCGCCGTGATGAACGCGGGCAGCGTGGAGCAACTCGGCTCGCCCAGCGACCTGTACGAGAACCCGCAGACCACGTTCGTCGCCAACTTCCTGGGCACGTCGAACCTGATCGAGGCCGAGGTCGACTCCCGGAACGGCGCGGAGATCGTCCTCAAGGCCGGCGGCGGCAAGCTCACCCTTCCCGAGGCGCGCTGTTCCGCGCCGGCGACGGCGGGCGGCAAGGTGCTGGTCGGCGTGCGCCCGGAGAAGATATCCCTGACCCACGCCGACGACGCGGGCGAAGTCCCCGACGGCCGCAACCGCATCACCGGCAAGATCGCCGATTCCAGCTTCATCGGCGTCTCCACGCAGTACGTGATCGACAGCCCCGTCTGCCCCGAGTTCGAGGTGTACGTCCAGAACATCGACCGCGATCCCCGTCTGGTGCCCGGCGCCGAGGTCGTCCTGCACTGGAACCCGGCGCACACCTTCGGGCTGGACGCGGCGCAGGACATCGACGCCGGTGTGGAGTCCGTCGAGGAGGAGGCCGCCTGATGGCCGCTGTCACCGAGGCGCCGCCACCTCTCGCGCCCACCGCCCTGGAGGCGAAGCCCCCGCGCAAGCGAGGCCGCTTGACTCCGTACTGGCTGCTGCTGCCCGGCATCCTGTGGCTGCTGGTCTTCTTCGCACTGCCGATGATCTACCAGGCCTCGACATCCGTGCAGACGGGCTCCCTGGAGCAGGGCTACAAGGTCACCTGGCACTTCGCGACCTACTGGGACGCGCTGTCCACGTACTGGCCGCAGTTCCTGCGCTCGGTCCTCTATGCCGCCGCCGCGACCCTGCTGTGTCTCGTGCTCGGCTACCCGCTCGCGTACCTCATCGCGTTCCGCGCGGGCCGCTGGCGGAACCTGATCATGATCCTGGTGATCGCGCCGTTCTTCACCAGCTTCCTGATCCGCACGCTCGCCTGGAAGACCATCCTGGCCGACAACGGGCCGGTGGTCGGCGCGCTCGGCACGCTGCACGTGCTCGACGTCACCAATTGGCTCGGCTGGACCCAGGGCGACCGGGTCCTGGCGACGCCACTTGCGGTGGTCTGCGGTCTGACGTACAACTTCCTGCCGTTCATGATCCTGCCGCTGTACACCTCGCTGGAGCGCATCGACGGACGCCTCCACGAGGCCGCGGGGGATCTGTACGCCAAGCCGTTCACGACGTTCCGGAAGGTCACCTTCCCGCTTTCGATGCCGGGCGTGGTCTCCGGCACGCTGCTGACCTTCATCCCGGCGGCCGGCGACTTCGTCAACGCCGACCTGCTCGGTTCCACCGACACCCGCATGGTCGGCAACGTCATCCAGACACAGTTCCTGCGGATCCTCGACTATCCGACGGCCGCGGCGCTCTCGTTCATCCTGATGGCCGCGATCCTCGTCATGGTCACGGTCTACATCCGCAGGTCCGGCACGGAGGATCTGGTTTAAATGGCCTTCGTCAACTGGCTCAAGCGCAATCTCGTCATCCTCGCGGGACTGCTGACACTCGGATATCTCCTGCTGCCGAACGTCATCGTCACGGTGTTCTCCTTCAACAAACCGAAGGGGCGCTTCAATTACGAATGGCAGCAGTTCTCGCTGGACGCCTGGAAGGACCCCTGCGGCGTCGCCGACATGTGCGGCTCGCTGTCGGTCAGCCTCCAGATCGCGGTCTGGGCGACGATCGGCGCCACGATCCTCGGCACGATGATCGCCTTCGCGCTGGTCCGCTACCGGTTCCGCGCCCGCGGCAGCGTGAACTCGCTGATCTTCCTGCCCATGGCGATGCCCGAGGTCGTCATGGCGGCCTCGCTCCTCACCCTGTTCCTCAACCTGGGTGCGCAGCTCGGCTTCTGGACGATCCTGATCGCGCACATCATGTTCTGTCTCAGCTTCGTCGTGACGGCCGTCAAGGCGCGTGTCATGTCGATGGACCCGAGGCTGGAGCAGGCCGCACAGGACCTGTACGCGGGCCCGTTCCAGACCTTCCTGCGGGTCACCCTGCCGATCGCGGCACCCGGAATCGCCGCGGGCGCGCTGCTGGCCTTCGCGCTCTCCTTCGACGATTTCATCATCACCAATTTCAACGCGGGCTCGACCGTCACCTTCCCCATGTTCGTGTGGGGCTCGGCGCAGCGCGGAACGCCCGTCCAGATCAATGTGATCGGCACGACCATGTTCATCATCGCCGTGCTGTTCGTCCTGTCCTCCATGGTCATCGGCAATCGCCGGAATCGCCGGAAGGCGTAATGCACGCGTAGGGAGTTGACATCATGGCCCCAAGCGCCATGACCCGTTGGACCAAGTCTCTTTCCGAAGCCCAGCCGGTTCCCTACTGGCTGGACGACCCCGGCAAGCCCCACCCCGAGCCCGCCCTGACCGGCACCGAGACCTGCGATCTGCTGGTCGTGGGCGGCGGCTACAGCGGACTGTGGACCGCGCTCATCGCCAAGGAGCGCGACCCGCGGCGGGACGTGGTACTGCTGGAAGGCCGCGAGGTGGGCTGGGCCGCCTCGGGCCGCAACGGCGGCTTCTGCGCCGCCTCCCTCACCCACGGCCTGGCCAACGGTCTCACCCGCTGGCCCGACGAGATCCACCGACTCCAGGAGCTGGGCGCCCGCAATCTCGACGAGATCGAGAAAGCGGTCGCCCGGCACTCCCTGGACTGCGAGTTCGAGCGCACCGGCGAGATCGACGTGGCGACCGAGACGTACCAGGCGTGGGAACTGCGAGACTGGTACGAGGAGATGGAACGTCGTGGCCTTGCCGGGGGCACGGAGTTCCTGGACGCGGAAGCGGTAAGGGAACAAGTCGACTCACCGACCTTCCTCGCCGGTCTGCACGACCGCCGGGGCGTGGCCCTGGTGCACCCGGCCAAGCTCGCCTGGGGCCTCAAGCGGGCCTGCCTCGCGCTCGGCGTCCGGGTCTACGAGCACACGCCCGCGCTCACCCTGAAGCCGTACGGCGCCGGTATGGCCGTCCGGACCCCGTACGGCCGGGTGCGCGCCCGCAAGGTGGCGCTCGGCACGAACATCTTTCCGAACCTGGTGCGGCGTGTGCGGTCCTACACCGTCCCGGTCTACGACTACGCCCTGATGACCGAGCCGCTCAGCGACGAGCGGCTCGCGTCGATCGGCTGGAAGAACCGTCAGGGACTCGGGGACTCGGCGAACCAGTTCCACTACTTCCGGCTCTCGGCCGACAACCGCATCCTGTGGGGCGGCTACGACGCGGTCTACCCCTACGGCAAGCGGGTGCGGGCCGAGTACGACGACCGCCCGGAGACGTACGCCAAGCTCGCGGAGCACTTCTTCACCTGCTTCCCGCAGTTGGAGGGCGTCCGCTTCACTCATGCGTGGGGCGGCGCGATCGACACCTGCTCGCGGTTCTCGGCGTTCTTCGGGACGGCGCACCAGGGGAGGGTGGCCTACGCGGCCGGCTTCACGGGCCTGGGCGTCGGCGCCACCCGCTTCGGCGCGGACGTGATGCTGGACCTGCTGGCGGGGGAGCGCACGGAGCGCACCGAGCTGGAGATGGTCCGGAAGAAGCCGCTGCCGTTCCCGCCCGAGCCGTTCGCCTGGACGGGCATCGCGCTCACCAAGTGGTCGCTGGCCCGCGCCGACGCGCAGGGCGGACGGCGCAACCTCTGGCTGAAGACGATGGACAGGCTGGGCCTCGGCTTCGACAGCTGAGGCCGGATCACCTCCACGCGGACCCCAGGGGCCCCGGAGCGGGAGCGGGTACATGCCAAGCCCCTTGACAGCCGAATTGGTCTGGACCAAGTTGGGCGCGCTCCACCCTCCAATTCCCCCATGCCCGGAGGCACTTGTGGATCGCACCAGACCTTTCGTCCGCCACCGCCTGCTCGCCGTTGGTACGGCCGTCGCCCTGGCCGTACCCGGCCTGACCGCGCTCGCGACCGATGCCGGCGCCGCCGACGCGGATCTCGCGCGCAACGGCGGTTTCGAGGCCGGCCTCGACGGCTGGACCTGCACCGCCGGCACCACGGTCGGCTCCCCGGTGCACGGCGGCGGTTCGGCGCTGCAGGCGACCCCAGCCGGCAGCGACAACGCCCAGTGCACCCAGACGGTGACGGTCCAGCCGGACTCCCAGTACACGCTCAGCGGCTACGTCCGGGGCTCTTACGTCTACCTCGGTGCGAGCGGCACGGGCACCACCGACGTCTCCACCTGGACCCCGTCGGCGGCCGACTGGCAGCAACTGACGACGACCTTCCGCACCGGCGCCTCCACGACCAAGGTCACGATCTACACACACGGCTGGTACGGCACCGGCGCCTACTACGCCGACGACATCTCGCTGGTCGGACCGGGCGCCGCTGCCGGGCAGCCGCCCGCCGCACCGACCGGTCTGAGGGCTGGCACCATCACGTCCTCCAGCGTGGCCCTGTCCTGGTCGGCGGTGACCGGCGCGACGGGCTATGCCGTCTACCGCGACGGCGCCAAAGTCCAGACGGTGAGCGGCACCTCGGCCACGGTCACCGGACTGTCGCCCTCCACCGCCTACAGCTTCCAGGTGGCGGCCGTGAACGACGCGGGCGAGTCCGCGAAGTCGGCCGCGGTGAGCGCGACGACCTCCGCCGGATCGGGGGGCTCCACGGACCTCCCGGCGCACGCCTTGATCGGCTACCTCCACGCGAGCTTCGCCAACGGATCCGGGTACACCCGCCTCGCGGACGTTCCCGACAGCTGGGACGTCATCGACCTCGCCTTCGGGGAGCCGACCTCGGCCACCTCGGGCGACGTCCGGTTCACCCGCTGCCCGGTCACCGAGTGCCCGAACGTGGAGAGCGACGCCGACTTCAAGGCGGCCGTCAAGGCCAAGCAGGCGGCCGGCAAGAAGGTGCTGATCTCGATCGGCGGGCAGAACGGCCAGGTGCAGCTGACGACCACGGCGGCCCGGGACGCCTTCGTCTCCTCGGTCTCGAAGATCATCGATACCTACGGCCTCGACGGCGTGGACATCGACTTCGAGGGCCACTCGCTGTCCCTGGACGCCAACGACACCGACTTCAGGAACCCGACGACACCGGTGATCGTCAACCTCATCTCCGCCCTGAAGAGTCTGAAGGCCAGGTATGGATCGAAGTTCGTCCTCTCGATGGCCCCGGAGACCTTCTTCGTGCAGATGGGCTACCAGTACTACGGCACGGGCAAATGGGGCGGCCAGGACCCGAGGTGCGGGGCCTACCTCCCGGTCATCAACGCCCTGCGGGACGACCTCACCCTGCTCCACGTCCAGGACTACAACTCGGGCCCGATCATGGGCCTCGACAACCAGTACCACTCCATGGGCGGGGCCGACTTCCACATTGCGATGACCGACATGCTGCTCACCGGCTTCCCGGTGGCGGGCGACACGAGCAAGGTCTTCCCGCCGCTGCGGCCCGACCAGGTGGCGATCGGCATGCCGGCGTCCACGAACGCGGGCAACGGCTACGTCGCCCCGTCGGAGGTCACCCAGGCGCTGGACTGCCTGACCAAGAAGACCAGCTGCGGCTCGTACCCGACCCACGGCACCTGGCCCGCCCTGCGCGGTCTGATGACGTGGTCGGTCAACTGGGACCGCTTCGGGAGCCGGGAGTTCCAGCGGACGTTCGACGGCTACTTCGGCTGAGCACGCCCCACAGCAAGGAGAGCAGCACTGTGCACAGGCACCAACTGGCCAGCACGTCCAGAGGCCAGTGGTAGCCACGGCGCACCAGGCCGAAGGCCACGCCGAGATTCAGGCAGAGGCAGACGCCGAGGAGTCCGCGGCGGGCCTGCGGTGTACGCAGCCGGGGCCACAGCAGCAGGGTGGCCGAGCCGTAGGCGATCGCCGCCGTGGCCGTGTGCCCCGAGGGGTAGAGGCCCGTGGCCGGGCCCATGATCGGTGGGGCCGGCCGGGCGATCAGCGCCTTGAGCGGGACGACGAGCGCCGGGAGGGCTGCCATCGTGCCGGCCGCCGCCGCGGGCGGCAGCCACCACCGGTCCGTGCCTTCCAACCGGTCGTGCCAGGCGATGCCGATCAGGACGCCCGCGAGTACGGGCAGGGCGATGGAGACGTCGCCCAGGGCGGAGAGGAACTCGGAGAGCCGGCCGGGGTGGGTCAGGGTCCCGCTCAGCCGCTCGTCCAGCCGTAGGAGCGGGCCGTGGACGGAGACCTGCCAGGTGATCAGCAGGAAGAGGAGAGCCGCGAGGGCGGAGAGAGCCGGAAGGCAGGCCGGCCGCCCCGGAACAGGGGGCCTTCTACCTTGCACAGTAGGTGCATACTCGAGGTCTGATTCTGGGGAGGGCGACACGGTGCACAGCTTGGCAGGGATGACCGGTCGCGAGTACTTGCGGGTCTCGGCGAAAGGCGAACGGAGTATCCCGGAGCAGCGTGACGACAACACCCGCGCCGCTGAACGCGAAGGCGTCGCCCTTGGCCGGCCCTACCAAGACCAGGGCTCGGCATCCCGGTACGCGCGCACGAACCGCGACGACTTCGACCGGCTGACCGATGACCTGAAGAACGGCCAGTTCGGTGCTGATCTCCTGTGGCTGTGGGAGAGCAGCCGCGGCTCCCGCCGTGTCGGTGAGTGGGTCACCCTGATCGAACTGTGCGAGGAGAACGCAGTCCGGGTCTACGTCACGACCCACGGCCGCGTGTACAATCCGGCCGACCCGCGCGACCGCAGGTCGCTGCTCGAGGATGCCGTCGACTCGGAATACGAGTCCGCGAAGATCAAAGCGCACCCTGAGGGGCATGGACGCCAACGCCCGCGACGGCAAGCCGCACGGCATCTGCCCGTTCGGCTACGCCCGCGAGTACGACATCCGGCGCGGCAAGCGCGTCCCTATCCGCCAGTTCCCCGACCCTGTTGAGGGGCCGCTGGTTGTCGAGCTCTTCCAGAGCGTCCGCGCCCCGGTGCCGTTCACCAAGATCGAGGAGGACTGGGCGAAGCGCGGGGTCGTCGGCCGGCGGGGCAAGCCGCTGTCGGCGCAGACCCTCCGCGACCTGGTGACGCACGTCTGCTACATCGGGCTGCGCGAGAGCAAGGGCACCACGGTGAAGGCGGCGTGGGATCCGCTCGTGAGTGACGAGCTGTTCTACGACGTCCATCAGATCATCTCCGACCCGTCCAGGATCAGCGGCAACCCCGGCGCGGCCCGGTACCCGCTGACCGGGGCCATCACATGCGACGGCTGCGCGGGTGGACGCGGCTCATCTGGTCCTCGCCGACGTCGACCTGTCGAGGTGCCTGTTCACCGGGACCGTGCACCTGGACCAGATACGGCTCGAGGGCACCTGCTCCTTCGATGAGGTCCCGCCACGCACGCACTGGCGGCACTGGCGCCCCGTCCGGTTCACCCAGCGCCGCACCCTCGCCGAAGAACACCACTGGCGCGCGAACCAACCGACAGCAGTCGCAGGCTGGAACGTAGCGGTCTTCGGTGCCGGGCACGTCGGGCCGTCGCAGTTGGCGCCGGTGTATCGGGCGCTGCGCAAGTCGTTCGAGGACAGCAAGAACGAGCCTGGGGCGGCGGATTTCTACTACGGCGAGATGGAGATGCGCCGCCACGACCGCACCGGCACCGCGCGCGCCGAGCGCATACTGCTGCACGGCTACTGGTTGCTGTCCGGCTACGGTCTGCGCTCGCTCCGAGCCATGGGCTGGCTTGCGGCCGCCATGCTCATCACCATCGTGCTGCTGATGGGCTTCGGGCTTCCCCAGGACTCCCCGAAGCAGGAGGCGACCGGCACCGTGCCTCCCGGCGGAGGCAAGGTCACCTTTGAGATAGATAAGGACGACCCGCAGAACCCGACCGGGAACCGGTTCACCGGCGTGCGCTTCGACAAGGCCCTGAACGTCACCCTTAACTCAGTGGTGTTCCGCTCCAGCGGACAGGATCTGACCATCGCCGGCACCTACATCGAGATGACCTCCCGCCTGCTGGAGCCCACTCTCCTCGCCCTGGCCGCCCTCGCTGTACGAGGCCGAATCAAACGCTGATCCTGCTGCCCCTCGACGCGCCCGGCCGCTGGTGCGAGCGCCACGGCAACCGCTGCATCGCCACCTGCGGGACCGCCGGTGTCAACGCCCAGCGGGGTGAATAGCTCCCCCTCGTCGCCCGGCTCGGCGACACCCTCGTGTGGGACGGTGAGCGGATCACCGTGCTGGAGCGGCCTCGCCCCAACGCGCACGAGAGGAGGAGCCCATGACCGCTGACCTGGTGGCGTTCCTGCGCGCCCGGCTCGACGAGGACGACCGGGCGGCGCGCGCT
>NZ_JBSFJX010000223.1:0-12343 GCF_053598275.1 Streptomyces sp. NPDC001156
GGTGGGGGGGGGGGGGGGGGGCGCGCGCCGCGGGCCGCCCCCCCCCCGGGGCGGGGGCCCTCAGGCCGGCGCGCCGGCGGGCGGTCAGCCCGCGGCGTGGGCGCCGATGACGGACTGGGCGTAGACGACGCCGAGGCCGTAGGCGCCGCCGTGCTCCTTGACGATGTCCATGACGGGCAGGTAGGTCTCGGTACGGGCCCAGTCGCGCTGCAGCTCGAGCAGGACCTGCACCCAGGTCACGGGTACGGCGCCGGCGTTGACCATCCGCTGGACGGCGTGCTCGTGGGCCTCCGGGGTGATACCGCCGGAGGCGTCGGCCACCACGTAGACCTCGTAGCCCTGTCCGAGCGCGGACAGCACCGGGAGCACGATGCAGACCTCGGTCCACAGCCCGGAGATGATGATCTTCCTGCGGCCGGTGGCCTTGATCGCCTCGACGACCCGGCTGTCCTCCCAGGCGTTCATCGTGGTCCGGTCGATGATCTCCTGGCCCGGGAAGACCTCGGCCAGCTGCGGCAGGAGCGGGCCGGAGAAGGACTCGGCGGCCACGGTGGTCAGCACCGTCGGGACGTCGAACGCCTTGGCCGCCTTGGCCAGGCCCACGGTGGCGTTGATGATCGCGGCGCGGTCGCCGCTGCCGGTGCCGAAGAACATCTGCGGCTGGTGGTCGACGAACAGCATCACCGAGTTGTCGGGGGTCAGCAGGTCCGGGCTGGGAGCGGCCTTGACGTTGGATGCGCTGAACATGATGGGTTCCTTTTCTTCTGATACAGGCAGGGACTCACGCCTGGCGTGCCTGGCGGCGGGTCGGCCGAAGAGGCGGCCGCTCCGTGCGAGCAGTCCCTGCAGTCGGTTCTTGGACGCCGGCATCGCGGCCTCCTTGCTGGGTTGCGCGAGGGCGGGTGGCCTGTCCCCGGGCAGGACGCTCACATCGATCAACCTTCGGATGAAGTACTTCTCGGTAAGAAGTTGAATGAACAACTAGTACGAGGAAACCTCATGCCCCAAACATCGTCGATGTTTCCTGCCACAGAGATCGGCCCCACCCGCGGTGACCGGCCACAGCCATCCGGCCTTATACGTGCCAGTAACATCATCCGCCCTGGTCAGCCGTGTGCGGCGCTGTCGTTCGCCCCTGCCGGCGATGACATTGGGGTCTCACTCGTGACTGCTGGCCGGGCTCCGGTCGGCACAGAATGGTCCGGTGCTGCTGCGACTGCCTTACCTGGCCTTGACGAGCGTGTTCACCTTGATACGGCTCCGGCCGACAGCGGCAAGGACTGAGATCTTGGCGCTGCGCCACCAGTTGGCCGTGCTGCAGCGGCAGATCGATAAGCCGAACCTCACCTAGCCTGACCCCACGCTGCTCGCCGGCCTCCTGCACGGCCTCCCCCGAGGGCAACTTCGTCGACTCCAGCTGATCGCCTTCCTTGGCACAGTGCTGCGCTGGCACCGCGACCTGCTTCGCCGCCGCCACGCCAAGGCTTCCCGCCCCAAACGTCCCGGTCGACACGCACCATCCACTGCATCCGAGCCCTGGTACTGCGCCTGGCCACGGAGAATCCGAGCTGGGGCCGCCGGCGTCTGCACGGCGAGCTGCTCGTTCTCGGAGTGAAGGGATCCCGCCGGTAGCCCGAGCGGGCCTCCACCACGTGGGCGGACTTCCTGCGCTCCCAAGCGGACGCACTCCTCGGATGTGACTTCTTCGAGACCGTCACCTTGTCCGGGGCGCGATTGACCTGTTCGCGGTGATCGAACACGCCAACTGGCGGATTCGTATTCTCGGCGCGACCGCGCACCCCACCGCGTCCTGGGTGGTACAGGCTGTCAAGAAGCTCGTCATGGACCTCGAGGACACAAGCTGCCGGGCGCCACGCGGATCTTCGCCTGGCTCCCACTCTTGTGCCGATCCTCGGCCGCCAAGAACGCCGAGCTCTCATCAGGTGCTCGACGTGGATGTCCCCACGGTCCTCGAGCGGGACGTGCAACTGGTCCGCATGACCACGGCGACGCTGTACTGAAACGACATGCGCATTGCGGACGGCGCCGCCGCTGACATCTACACCGCCCTCCCCCTCGTCGTCGGGCACGAGATGGTTGACCCAATCGTCGTCCCGGGCCTGCCGAAAGGAGCCCGGCTGCGGGGCGCCGGAAGGACTCGGCGGGCCTACCGGCTCCCTTGCGCCTCGTCGAGTTACCCCATGAAGTGCGCGAACAGGCCGAGCTGCGGGATGAGGAGGCTGCCCGTCAGCGGCCCTTGACGGCGCCGGCGGAAGAGCAGTTCGCGAACGCGGCAAGGAGGGAGGGGATCAATTCGGCCTGCGGCGGCGATCAGCTCAGTTGTCCGCTGTCTCCGTGGTGCCGGTCGACTCCGAGGGCGGGGACTTCCGTGTCTGCCGCACTGCGCGCAGCGCCAGGGAGAGTTCGGTGATGCCTCGGGGATCGGTCATGGAGCGGCCGGTTCGCTCGGTGATGCGACGCAGGCGCATGCGCACGGTGTTGGGGTGAACGTACAGACGCTTGGCGGCCTCCTCGGCCGATCCGCGGCAGCCGAGCCAGACGTCCAGCGTGTCCAGCAGCAAGTCGCGTTCGCCGGCCGGCAGGGCTTCGATGGGACCGAGGACGTTGGTGGCGACGCGGGCCATGACGTCGGGTGCCCCCGCTGACGCGACCGCAACCGGGGAAGCGTCGAAGACGGTCACGGCGACACTCTCCGCGTCGCCGCCGCGCATGGCGACCTGGGCGAAGCGCAGAGCGTCCCCCGTGCGGCACAGGTCGTCGTAGGAGGGGCTCACCCCCACGCGCTGCTCGGCGCGGTGCCGCAACACCTCGACGAGGTCGTCCAGGTCCCGCCGGGTACGCAGGTACACGATCCCCAGCTGGAGATCGGGGTGCAGCCGCCAGGAGGACCGGATGCCGCGCCGGCTCAGGAGGGCCGCGACCTCCGGCAGCGCCGACCGACCGATCTGCGCTACCTCTGCGGCGACCACGGTGAACGGACCGTTGCGCGGCATGCCCAGGACCTCCGCCGCGGACCACACGGCGTCGGCGTCCATGCTCCTGCCCTGGAGCAGCGCCTCCACCACCGCCGAACGCTCCTGGTCGCTGGCGAGGAGCTGCTCGGCCACCGCCTCGTGGTATCCGGAGACCATGGCCTCGGTGATGCTGTCCTGGAGCTCGCTCATCGCCGAGGCCACAGTGACCAGCACGTCACTCCCCGCCAGGGAGGTTTTCCTGGCTTCGGCGACCACTATCTCCCAGAAGTGCTTCACGCCGATGCGGTAGGCCGTCATCACCGTGGGAAGCGGCACCTTCTGCACGGCGCGTCGGCGGCCGATGCGGGCCGCGGCCTCGGTGTCCACCGGAACCTGTCCTGTCAGCGCCCGGAGTGCGTTGCCGAGGTGAGTCCGGCAAGTCTCCTCCAGCTCCTCCGCAGGCACCACGTCATATTGATAGTCTCGCGCGCTGGCGCGGATCCGCGCCGCCATCTCTTTCGCCAGCTCCCCGACGCGTTCGAGCAACACAGTCGCCAGGGCGTTGACCTCCTCGTCGACCATGTCTTCTCCGGGTCACCGATCAAGGGGTCTCCCTTCTACGGTACCGCCGGAGTAGCAGCCCGCACCGTGGCACGGAGCCGCCGCCTCGCAGGGCCCCGGCCGGGGGCCCCGATTTCCTTGGCTTGAAAGGCCTGGCTCCCGGGTGAGTCCCAGGAGGCTCCTCGCTCCGCCAAGCGATCACTGCCTCCTCATTCGTATCTGCGCTCACGCCCACGCTCCTGATGATGTCCCTGATCACCAGGCGTTGCGGGCAACAGTGCGGGCCCAGGCACTCCTGGTTAGAACATCAGGGCGCCAGAACCCGTTGTTCAGTCGTGCGTTGCCGTACGGGAGTGCTCGTCGTCTTGGTCTTTGGTGAGGGACGGCGACTGTGGGGCCTGGTCGTCGTGGCCGGGTGCCATCGTCTCGAGGGTGGCGCGGAGCGCGGCGCGTGAGGTGATACCAAGCTCGGGGTACAGCGACCGGACGGTCATCATGGGCTCGCACATCGAGGTGTAGGCCACCCTGACACCGAGAGCCAATGCGATGCGCACGACGGGCACGCCCGTACCGGATCCGCGCACGCAAGATGACATGGTGACCAGTCACTGTAGTCGGACCAGTATGCGGGCTACGGCCGCCATTCCTCGCGGTAGCCGGGCCGGTCCGCGTAAGGCAGCGCGAGCAGACGCACCACCGGACTCAGCCCTCTCGCCCCCCCAATGAGATCGCTCTCCTGACGGTGGAGCCGGTTGAACTCGTCGGGATCCGAATCGACCACTTCACGCATCCCCTCGCGGAGCGCCGCACGGTCCTTCAGAGCGGTGGCGTACATACCGAGGATGAGCTTCTTTGAGTGGATCTCGCGTAGCACCCGCGCCGGATCATGCTCGGCGATGTGGTCGGCGTCGGCGCGGCCTTGGTCACTATCCTCCGCTTCCACCCCTGCACCCGGGCGACCGAAGCTCACGGTCCAGCCGTAGTCGCCGATGCCGCTCTGCTGCCACGGGCCGGGCGTTGCGGTCCGTGCGATCCGCTCGTCCTCGTCGAGTTGCTCGCCGAACCACCGCACCAACTCATCCATCCGACGCATCCTCCTCGCCCTTCCGCGGCCGGTTCTTCCCCGACCCCGAGTAGCCCTTCACGATGTCCTGCACCGTGCTGAAGCTGATGTCCAGCTCGGCGCCGACCGTCCGAAGCGAGGCGCCGGGCCGGGCGAGCAGCTCCTGAACGGCCGCCCGCCGCGCCTCCTTGAGCGCCTTGTTCTGACCCGGCAGAGCCTTCAGCACCTCGCCTAGGGCGCGCGCTCTCTCGGTGGGATCGACGATCTCCGTAAGCGCGTCGATGGCATCGAACACCCGCTGCGCCTCCTCGGTCACACCCGGCCCCTTCTGTTGGGCGGGCCACTGGCGAAGTGTAGGGGGTTCCCCTACAGTGCTGGAAGTGGCACCGCGCTACTGACGCACAAAGCCCCCGGTCCGGCGCTGGAACGCCATATGGGCCGGGGGCACCCACCTTCAACTCCACGAAGAGGCAGGCATGCCCGAGCGTACCGACCGCCCCCCTGAGCAGCCCAGTCCCACGCCCCTTGCGCCCGCCCGAACCAGGTCCTCGCCGAGCCGGCGACCGTCGAGAACTGCCGAGCCGACTACACGGCGGCCCCCGACGTCCGCCTCCGCCTCGACCGCCAGATCAAGGGCGGCCACTGATGGGCTTCCTCGACCGCCTCTTCAGCAACGACCACGAGCGCGCCGCAACCCAATACGCCGGCCGCGAGTCCGCGAGTGACCGCGCTGCCCGGAAGCGACGGGAGAACCACCGGCGAAAGGGCGTCCAGCGCGCCGCCCGCGCCGGTGAGCACTGGGAAGAGCAGGACCGCCGCCGCTTCCGGTAACCCCCACCGACCGGCCGGGGCCCGCATCCAACCCACCGCCAGCGGGCCCCGGCCTCCACCACCGAACCAGAAACGAGACCCACCGCAATGCGCATCCGACACGCCGTCGCCGCAGTCCTCACGACCGCTGTCCTCGCCCTCACCGCAGCCTGCAGCAGCGACACCGGCACCGGCACCGCCACCGCCACCGCCACCGCCACCGGCCAGGCTCCTGCCGCGAAGCCCGCAGCCGACACCAACCGCCCCCGCCCCGCCCAAACCGACCTCACAGACCTCGCCTTCCAGATCACCTGGGACCAGGACACCGAGAGCCAGAAGGACGATCTGTGCACCGCCCTCGCCCTCTACGGGCCCGAGTCCGCCGCCAAAGAAATGCAAACGGGAGCACACGGCAGCACCGCCCTCGACTGGGACCGCTTCGCCGAACTCCTCGGCGACAGGTGCGACGCCCGATAGCCGCCACCATCCACTGGCCCGGGAGCCCCACATGCCCCGCCGCCAGAGCCGCCGCACCGTCGCCGATCCGCTCGGCCTGTCCAGCCCGCTCGGCCGGTGGGGGTTCGGCGTCCTCGCCGGTCTGGCGCTGCTCACCGATCAGACCCTGCCATTCCTCGTCTGCGCCGCAATCGCCGCCTACGCATGGAAGAACCGATGAAGAACCCGACCGCTGCCCTCGCCGCCGGCGCCGCCATCGTCACCATCGCGCTCACCGGCGCCGCGTTTTGGTTGAGCTACGAACACCTCCACGACATCGCCAACAGCAACGGCCTCGGCGGCGCCCGCGCCTGGGCGTGGCCCGCCACCGTCGACCTGTTCATCATCGCCGGGGAGCTCCTCGTGCTCCGCGCCTCACTCCGGGGCGCAGTCGACTGGTGGGCGTACACACTCGCCGCAGTCGGCTCCCTCG
Source organism: Streptomyces sp. NPDC001156 (assembly GCF_053598275.1). Taxonomy (NCBI): domain Bacteria; kingdom Bacillati; phylum Actinomycetota; class Actinomycetes; order Kitasatosporales; family Streptomycetaceae; genus Streptomyces; species Streptomyces sp. NPDC001156. The sequence goes on from NZ_JBSFJX010000223.1 coordinate 6,338, forward strand.
GCTCTATCGCACTCAACGTGTGCGGCGTCGGCGACAACGCGCAGCCGATGGAGTACGTCGTTGCAGCCGTCCCGCCGTCGGCCGCACTCGTCGCATTCGGCGCACTCATGCGGCAGGTGCACGACGCGCTGCACCGCATCCGCACCGCACCCGTCCCCGCGCGGCGGGATGCATCCGCCGACTTTGAGCGCGCAGCCGAGCAAGCCGTCGAAATCGCCGACCCGGATGCACCCGGCGCCCTGGTCCTCGACTTCCACCCGCACTCGCGCCCGCATCCCGTCATGTGCGCAACCGCATCCCCCGCAGATCAGGCCCCGGATGCGCCCGCGCCGCGGCAGGAGCCCGAGTGCGGCGCAACCGCACCCGTCGTGCGGCAGATGCCCACCCCGGATACGGATGCGGCGCTCCTCAAAGCTGCACTCGCGGTGAACGCATCCGCACTCGCCGAGACCGGGCAGCGCGCGTCCCTCCGACGGCTGCAGACCGAGCTGCGCATCGGCCAGAAACGCGCCCAGCGCATCCAGGCGCAGCTCCCCGACGCCCCCACCGCATCCGATGAACGGGAGGCGCGATGACTGCCCATCCGGGAGCCGACGAGCTCCGCATCCGCTCGATCCTCAAGCAGCGCGGTGTCGGCCCCGACGCCGAACCGGCTGCTCCGCCGGTACCGCCGATCCCGCGGCAGCGTCCGCGGGACTGGCTCGACGACGTCCTCGACGGCAACGCCGACCCGGTACCGGAGCCCGTCGAGGAGGCGCCCCCCGCCGAGGCGGACCCGCCGGCGGAACAGCCGGCCGAGCCGAAGGCCGAGCAGCCCCGCAAGCCGAAGCAGGGCAACGCCCGCAAGAGGAGGAAGCGCCAGCGCGGGAAGAACAGGCGGCGGACCGGCCCCGCGCCCGCGCGCAGCGCGTGGGACGGCCACTCGACGGATCCTCGGCAGTCCCTCGCCGACGCCTGGTACCGGGTCCCGTACCGGCTCAAGTGGCTGGCCATTCACGCGGCGGCAGCGGGGGTGGGGTGGCGGATCGGCCTCGTGCAGTGGGCCACCAACACGGCCGCATGGTTCGCGGCCGGGCACTGGGCCGCCCCGTCAGCGTGGGTCCTGTACCTCCTCGGCGTCCTTGCGGTCGCCCTCTACCGCGCAACCCGCCGTCAGGCACTGCTTGTTGCCCTGGCCACGGCCGTCCCTGTCTCGTCCGTCGTCGTCGGTGTCCTCCTGTACGGCACCGGCTACCAGCCTTAAGGACCCTCCGTGAACTCCGTGTTCGGCAACCTCGGCCCCGTCGGTCTCGCTGCCGTCCTCACTGTTCTACTGCTCGTCGGCATCCCGGGCGGCGGGCAACTCCGGCCGCTGGGCTGGTGGCCCACGCTGTTCCTGTCGATGCTGGCCGGGTCGGCGTACAAGGCTGCGGGCGGAATCTTCAAGATCGTCCCGGACTTTTTTGGCAGCATCATCGCCACCATCAACGGCATGGTCCCCGGGCTGACGATGCCCGCCCTCGCGCTGTGCGTGCTGATCTTCGTGCTGTTCAAGAAACTCACCACGAAGCAACTCGGCATGACCGGCCTCTTGTTCTTCTACGTCGCGTCCGGCGCCGGAGGCATGTGGTCGTACGTGTCCGACTCGTTCGCGCACCTGGGGGCGAACGTCGCATGACCCGCTTCAACCTGTGGAAACGCGCCCAGCCCGAGCCGGAGCCGGACGAGGTCGACGAGGAACCGGAAGAGACCGGCGATGACGAAGACGACGAAGCACCCGAGCGCGCCCACGGCCCGATCGTCACCGGGGTCCTCGGGCCGGGCCAGTGGATCGCCGCCCGCTTCGGCAGCGGCGTTGCGTGGGGCGTCCACGCCGTCGCGGTGTGGGCGATCGGCTACTACGGCGGCTGGATCGCGGCCGGCGTCATCCTCGTGTGGCTGACCGCTGTCCTCCACTTCATCCCCGAAGACATCCTGGACCGCGCCGCCGCGATCATCGAACGATTGGACAAACGCCAGCCGCGGCCGTCGGCCGGGGGCTCCGATTCGGGCCCGGCGGCAACGCGGGGCGAGGCGTGGCGCGCGTTCGTCGTCCGCTCCATCGGCGAGCACCAGGGAGTGCATCTCCGAGACCTCCTCGGGACCCTCCACGAGAAGGGCCACCACCCCGACTGGGAGGTGCCCGATGTGAGACGCGTCTGTGCGGCCGCGGGCATCCCCGTGCGCAACCGTGTCCGGGTGCGCGGCAAGGGGGTCACCGTGGGGGTGCACAGGGACGACCTCAAACCCCTCTTCGAGCCCTCCTCTCGGCCCCCGCTCCGGGATACGCCGAATCCATAACTACACGTCGTTTGACCTGCGAAACCACACCCTCGCCACACCCCAACCACGGGCCCCGACTACAGACCGAGAGAGGCGTCGCGCGCCATGGGCAAGCCCACAACCGGAACCATCTATGCGCTGGGCGATCCGCGCGATGGCAGCACCCGTTACATCGGCAAGACCACTCAGGATCCGCTCGATCGTCTCGCCGGGCACCTGGCTACACCGACCAACCCGGCGATGCGAGTGTGGATCAACGCCCTCGGCGCGCAGGGCCTCGTGCCCGAGATGCGGCCACTGAAGACCGTTTCCGTGGACAAACTCGATCATGAGGAGCAGCGCCAGATCGAGCGCCACGCAAAGGCCGGTCATCGCCTGCTCAACGCGCCGTACTATCACCGGAACCTCACCGACCTGTTCGCCCCGGTCCTCCGTACGGCAGCGTCGGCCGACTCGGATGCAGGCGACCCAATCCCGACCACAGTGTTCGGGCAGATCGCTGCCGACTGGGCAGCCGGGCGCCTGTCGGGCTGGCAGGCCGCCGTCCGCGTGGTCTTCCGGGCCCCGCTCGTGCCAGCCGGTCACCTGCTGCGGATGACCAAGGTGCGAGCAGTCCGAGTGCTCCTGACCGCAGTCCCGCTGACGTTCTACTTCTGGACCATCGGATACGGGCGGATCGTCCGCGACTTCGTGTTTCCGCACCTTCCGATGGCCGCACTCGGTCGGTTCTGGGGCGACTACCTCGCGCGCCCCACGCAGACGCTGCGATGGCACCTCCTGGCCGTTGCTCTCCTGTACGGGCTCGGCTCGTACTTCCCGGTCGCCGACGCTGCCCGCGCAGTTCGACAGAAGCCGGCGCCCAGGACGGGCGCGGCTGCCGCGCCGTCCCCGCTCATTGCCGACCTCGTCAGTGCCAGCGTGGCAGCGCAAGCCGCGGCGGCCTTGGACTCCGTCGTCCTTCCGCCGCAGTTGCCCAGGGGGTCCTGATGCCTCACGAGTACTTCTGCCGGTCCTGCGATGCCGTCTCGCCCGAACGCCGCGAGCGCCGAGTGGACGCCGAGGACGAGCTCGTCGAGCACCGCCGTACAGCGCACGGTGGTCTTGCGCCGACCGACGGCGATGGGATTCGACGCGTACACGCCGAAGGGCGAGGGGACGGATGTCTGCCATCGGGCTGGTTCTGGGCGCTGCTGTTCTTCCTCGTGCTGCTCCTGGCGAACTGCTGGGGCCGATGACTACTAGATTGCCCGTCTGGGGCAAGTTGCAGAAGGGTCACTGATCATGAAGCCAGATGAGCAGCATGTCTCCATGGTCGACTGCGCCGACGACCAGCCAGAGCCCTGCGGCGAGGGGCACTGCTTCTGTTGCTGCCTCGATGGCGGCCACGCGTGTGGCTGCGACTGCGGACCCACTGACGAGTGGCGGCCGGGTGAGTGCGACATGTGCTTCGGTGTGACGCTGCAAGGCCCGCTCGGCCCCGTCCACTGCGCCTGTGCGATCGGACAGGGCGCGTCGGAGGACGAGTGCCGGTGCGGGCCCGAGGAGGACTGACGGGTCTGTCGCTCTGGGGTTGCGTGATCACGGCATGGGCCCCATGATGTGATCATGGCTTCGTCGTTCGCCCCCCGTAACGGCGGAGCCTTCTCACGTCCTATGAGGTAGCGGTCTCGCTGGCGCTCTCGGCAGGGGTCGGCGGTCGGGGCACGGCGCGCGCGATCCACCGGTCGTCAGTCACCTGCGCGGGCAGCATGACAGGCACGAAACCGGCCTCGACGAGCAGCGCCAAGCCCTCGGCGCACTCGTCGCGGCTGTCTGCCTGCACGCCGTACCGGATCGCCATGGGCCCAGTGTGGCGCGCCAGTTGCCCCGATGCGGACGGAATGGGCAACTCTGGCGGGGGCGTCCTAATCCGGTGGCTCAGCGGTACATCGACCGCACGGCCCGCTGCAGCGCCTGCCGCCCGCTGGCCTCGACCGCGCCTTCGTCGATGACGAGCAGCTGTCCCGCAGGGCAGTACTGGCTGGCGCGCAGGGTGATGATGGCGTCGAGGCCCAGCTCCTCGACCGCGGCGCGGATCTCGTCGAGGCGGTGCGGCTCGCAGAGGACAGTGCGCTTGGCGTCGCCTTGGATCTGATCCCAGAACCGGAGATCGTTGGCGAGGTCGTCGTAGGCGCTCATGTGGTCGGCTCCTCGTCCCGGCGCGCCGGGCCCGCGGCGGCCGCGGCGATCGCCTCCCACGACTCCACCAGCTCGGCCAGCAGGTCGAAGGCGGCGAGGATCTGTTCGCGCACCCGGGCGTGCACGTCGACGAGGCCCTCGGGCTCGCCCCACACGACCTGATTCACGACGCGGCGGCGCGCCTCCTCCGGCACGCCCTCGCAGTCCATGGCGCGCTCGGCCGCGTCCAGCGTCCGCCGCATCACCTCGACGTCGTGGTGCGTCACCGGATCAAGGGCGTACGCCTTCCCCTGCTCGGGGTGCTGGTCCAGGCAGCGGCCGACAACGTGGTCCGTGAGGTCGCTCATGCTGGTCTCTCCTTGGTCTGCTGGTGGCCGCCGCGCCATAGCCCCACCCGAACACGGCGCCCGAAGACCCGAACGCACCGTCACAACTCCGCCACATCGCCCGCGCGTTGCCCCCGCGCACGTCGACCATCGCCCGCATGAGACGAACCCTCGCGGCCACAGCCGCCGTCCTCGCCGGCCTCGTCCTCGCCGGCTGCTCCAGCGCCCCGAGCGACACCGACAAGAAGTACGCCGCCGTCGTCGCGGCAGCCGACCCCCAGGACTTCGGCGACATAGACAACGACCAGATGGCGAGCACCCTCGGCTCCGAAGGCCCGGACCTCTGCGACCAGCTGAAGAAGGGCACGTACGCCGACGCACTCGCGTACGCGAAACTTGGGTTCAACGACCGGGAATCGCAGGTCCTCGTCGACGCGGCCGTGCCCTGGTACTGCCCCGACCAGAAGGGCAAGTTGCCGAAGGGCTGAGTGCATACTGGGCGGCATGGCAACCCTCGCCCCCGCGGCCACCTTCGTGCCCTCCGGATTCAAGCTGTACGGCAGCGGAGCCGAGGTGGACCTCACCTGCAACCGCGACGGCTGCGCGTGGCAGCGCGAGTTGGAAGGCGGTGTCCACCTGACCGAGCTGGTCGCCCTCGTGGCAGAGCACATGCAGGAGGCGCACGGGTGACCGGCTCAGACCGCATGGTGGCGTGGCTGCGGGCCGCCATGGACGCGGCCCAGCGCGACACGGAGGCCGCAACGCCCGGGCCGTGGGAGCCCGAGGGCGACGATCCCACCGACGACACGGTCCACACCGTCCACGATGGCAAGCATGGCGACCTCGTCGGCAAGACCGTCGCCCACGTTCAAGGCGGCAACGCCACCGCCGCCAACATGCGACACATCGCCCGCCACGACCCGGCCGCCGTACTACGCCGGATCACCGCCGACCGGAAGCTGCTCGACCTGCACCAGAACGTCAACGGAAAGTGCTGGGAGTGCGGGCAGGGCTACGAACTCATGGACTGGGGGCCCGATTTCCCCTGCACCACTGTGCGCCTGCTCGCCGAGGGCTACGGCTGGGCCGAGGGCCAGTGATCACCACTTAGCCTTGATCCACCGACGTGGCCTGAAGTGGATCTTCTGACGGGTTTTTGAGCGGGTTTCGGGTTGGTGTCTGTGCCTGGGCAGGTGGTATC
>NZ_JBSFJX010000224.1:0-12338 GCF_053598275.1 Streptomyces sp. NPDC001156
CCTACATTCCACCGCCCCCGACAGGATCGTCCAACCCGGTCAGCGCTTTGACGCCGAGATCCCCTCCACGCGCCCACACACATGCCGGGAGAGCCTCAAAGACCACCAGATCTTGCGCCAGTGCCGACGCCGCGGCAACGCGATCAATCACGCCGTAGCCGGCGTCGCCGCACACCACAACCTCAAGCTCCGGTAAGCAATGCACCCACGACGGTGAGACACGCCCAGCCTCGCGTTACGTGAGAGCTCTTAGCGGCCCGATGCGTGCGGCGGCAGCCCCTCAACCGTGCGGCGCAGGCGTCCGTGTGGCGACGGTGACCTCTCCCCCGGCCGGTACGTGCCGCACCGTGCCCGCCGTCTCCACCGGGAGCGGCTCACCCGTGTGGAGCCGCACGGTCGTACCGTCGTGTCGGATGTCCACGTCGAAGACACGGCCCCGCCAGCGGAGCCGCTGAAGGGTGACACCTTCCAGCGAGCCGGGCAAAATCGGCGCGAGGACGACCCGGTCGGCGCGCCAGCGCAGCCCCGAGTAGCCGTAGAGGAACTCCTGCAGGAAGCCGCCGTGCCCGGTCAGGAACGTGAAGGCACCACCGGTGCGGGCCTCGGCGAACTGCTCGAAGGGTGGTCTGACGAACGGTTCGACACTGCGCCGGGTGTACTCGAAGGCCGCCTTGGCGTTGCCTAGTTCGGCATGGACGATGGAGTGGACCGAGTCCGTCATCGACGGCCCGTCCTCGTGGGTACGGGATGCGTAGTACTCCAGGTCGGCACGCGTGACCTCCGGGGGCTGCGGGTTCTCCCACGGGTAGGTGAGCATCACCACGTCGGCCTGCTTGATCACTTGGCCCTGGTACCCGGCGAACTCCGGGTGGATGCCCCGTACTTCGTCGAACGGAACGACGATGCGATCCGATACCTCGGCCCATCGCGGGTCGGCGCTCTCGCCGAGGGCCTCGGCGGCGCCGGCAGCGAAACGCAGGGATTCCCGGGCGGCGACGTTGGTGTAGACGGAGTCGTCGTGCGGTCCCATGGCGTACTCGTCCGGCGGGATCACGCCGTTGATGTGGCAACGTCCCTCGGCGTCGGTGGTGACGCGGCTCGTCCAGAAGTCCGCGACGGCGCTCAGCACGGGCAGTCCCACGGAGCGCAGCCACGGCTTGTCGCCGGTCGCGAGCCAGTACTGCCAGAAGGCCAGAGCCACATCGGCGCTGATGTGCTGTTCGAGGCGGCCGAAGGGCGCCCACGCAGGGGTGTCCTCGTCACCGGTGAGCCCGCTCTCCCAGGGGAAGCGAGCGCCCCGGTGGCCCCCCGGCGGCCGCGGCGGCACGGGCCGCGTCGAGCCGGGCCACCCGGTAGTCGAGAACGCTTCGCGCGATCTGCGGATGCTGGGCGAGCAAGCCGGGCCAGATCCAGGTCTCGGTGTCCCAGAAGACGTGGCCGTTGTAGCCGTCACTGGACAGTCCGGAGGGCGACGGTGACCACGGCGAGTCCTCGTGCACGCTCGTGAGGAGATAGAACTTCGCGGCTCGCACGCGGCGTTGCAGCAGGGCATCGCCGCGGATAACGATGTCGCTCTCCCATTCGCGTTGCCAGACGCGCCGGTTGTCGTCCGCAAGTCGTGTGTGTCCCTCGCGGGCGGCCTGCTCGGCGTGGGCCCGGGCTGTGCTCAGCGGCTCGTCCGTGGTGTGGGAGGTGACCACGGACACGTACTTGGTGAACGCCAGAGGGCGTCCCGGGGAGGTGCGGACGCGGATCGTCTGCGCCGCGGTGCCGTCCGGCTCCGGGACGGGCTCGACGTGGCCGGGTCCGTGCAGGACGGAGACGAGCGCGGCCGTGACGCCGCTGCCCTCGGCCTCCACAAGCGTCCAGATCTGCCCGTGGCCCCCGCCCCGCCCCGCGGTCCGGGCGCGCAGCGCGGCACGCTCGTCCAGCGCGTCGGTGACGACGAGCTCGCCCTCCCAGTGGGGCGTGACCGTCACGCTCACGACGGCCACGCACGGCCGGGACCGATCGGTGAACACCTCGTAGCGCACGTCGGTGATCCGGCCCGCCGGTGAGGTCCAGCGGGCGTCTGTGGTGATGGCCCCGGTACGCAGGTCGAGGCACTGCCGATACCGCTCGATGCCGCGCGCCGCCCCGGCGCGCGGGCTGCTCACCGGGGCCCAGTCCTCGCCGGCCGGCCACTCGCCCTCGTCGGGTGCGCTCTCGCGCGCGCCGGGTGGGCAGGTGAATGCGGAGTTGAACGAACCGCTGCCGTCGCTCACATCGAGCGTGGACCACGCGGGCAGGGACGCCTTTCGGGACCATGTGCCGTCCCGGCCGGTGTAGAAGCCGGCGACGTGGAACTGGGTGCGGACGGGAGCCTCTGCGAAGCCGTTGCCGGCCGCGGGGACGCGTGCGGCGAAACGGCCGTTGCCGGTGAAGGTGGGGTGATAGTCGACGAGCGCGGCTACCTGAGGGTCCCCGGGGCCGGGGCCCCGGTGAGCATCGTCCGTGGCCAGCACCCATGCGTCGGCAGCCGGAGCGGGACGGTCGCTGGTCGGGGCGGTCAATTACTTCAGCCCTCCCGCGGTGAGGCCGTCGACGATCCGCCGCTGGAAGAACAACACGGCCACGACGAGCGGCAAGGTCACCACGACCCCGGCGGCCATCTGCGTGCCGAACGGCTGGTCGTACTTGTACTGCCCGGTGAAGAGGGAAAGGATCACGTTGGCCGTCATCATGTGACGGTCGTTCACCACGCTGACGGCGATAAGGAATTCGTTCCAGGCGCTGATGAAGACGAGGATGGCCGTGGTGAACACGCCCGGCGCGGCGAGCGGAAGCACGACCTTGCGAAATGCCTGCGCCGGTGTGCATCCGTCGACCTGCGCGGCCTTCTCCAGCTCGGCTGGCATCTGACGGAAGAACGCGGTGAGGTTCCACACGGCCAGCGGCAGGGAGAAGCTCATGCTCGGGACGATCATCGCCTGGTAGGTGTTGATCCAGCCGACGTCCGTGAAGAGCCGGAGCAGCGGGACCACCAGGATGATCGGCGGGAACATCGACGCCGCGATGATCAGTGTCAGGATCAGGGTCTTGCCGCGGAATTGCAGTCGGGCCAGGGCGTATCCGGCGAAGATGCCGACGGCCAGAGTGACGGCGGTGGTGATTCCGGCGACGACGAGGCTGTTGACGAGGGCTCGGCCGAACCCGTTGTTCGGATCGAAAGCCGCCGTGTAGTTGTCGAAGGAGGCCGGGGCGGGCAGGGGCGCGTTCGAGAACTGGTCGGCCGGCCTGCGCAGGCTGGAGACCGCCATCCAGTAGAACGGCGCGATGCAGTACGCGACGACGGCGGCGATGCCGAGCCGCTGGGCCCAGGCCCCGGTCCCCCTCCTTCCCCTCGCCCCGCGCCGTGGCAGTCGTGTGAGAGACAGCGTGCTCATGACTCACTCCTGGTGCCCCGGCCGAGCAGATCGGCGCCGAACAGCTTGACGAACGCGAGGGCGACGATGGCGATGTAGACGAACAGGACGGTCGCGTACGCGGCGGCCGAGCCGAAGCGCAGATTGGTCATCTCGTTGAAGGCGGACAGCGACAGCGTCTCGACCGAGTGCTTGCGTGGCCCCACCAGGACGTACGGCAGGTCGAACATGCGCAGTACGTCCAGGAGGCGGAACAGGACGGCGACCACGAGGGCCGGGCGGACCAGGGGCAGGGTGATCCGCCAGAAGACACGCCACGACGAGGCGCCGTCGACACGTGCAGCCTCGTACAACTCGCCGGGGATGATCTGCAGTCCGGCGAGGACGAGCAGACCGATGAACGGTGCGGTCTTCCAGGTGTCGGCGATGACCACGGAGAGCCAGGCGTGGAACCCGTCGCTGTTCCACAGCACTTGGCTGCCCAGGAGTTGGTTGGCGACTCCCTGGCTGTTGAAGATCCACTTCCAGAGGATTCCGGAGATCGCGGTGGGGATGGCCCAGGGCACGAGGACGGCGGCGCGGACGAGCGCGCGGCCGCGGAAGGCACGGTGCATCACCAGCGCCATGAACACGCCGATGACGACTTCGAGGGTGACCGAGGCCAGGGCGAAGGATGTGGTGTTCCACCAGGGGCGCAGCAGCCGGTCGTCCGAGAAGACGGTGGCGTAGTTGCCGGTTCCGTAGTGGGAGGTGTTCGCCACGAAACCGGTGTGCGGATCAATGCCCTCGGTGGACACCTGGAAGGAGAGCCGAAGAGCGGCCACCACGGGGTAGCCGATGACCAGGGCGAGGACCAGAAGCGTCGGCGAGAGCAGGGCCGCGGCCAGGCGGCCGGTCCCGGCGCGGCGCGAGGTGCGCTCGGGCCGGGACGCCGGGGCCGTGCGCCCCGGCGTCGAGGTGATCACGGACACGAGCGGACCCGCCTACTTCTCGGCAATCGCCGCGGAGAGGTTCTTCTGCATGTCGGCGAGGGCCGCGTCGACGGGCGTCGAGCCGCTCAGCGCGGCTGAGGCGCTCTCCTGGATGGCGGCGGTGGCGTCGCCGTAGTGCACCACGACAGGCCTGGGTGTCGCCGTGGCCAGGGACTGCTTAAGCGCGTCCAGGTACGGGAACTGCTTGCGCAGCGCCGGGTCGTCGTAGAGATCGGTGTACGGCGGGGCCGCCGAGGTGACCTTCAGGTTGGTGCGGGCGTTCTCCTCGTTGGAGAAGAACTTGATGAAGTCGAGCGCGGTCGCCTTGTGCTTGGCGAACTTGCTGATCGCGAGGTCGAGCCCGCCGAGGCTCGACTTGCCGGGCCCGTCGAGGCCCGGCAGCGTGGCGACGCCGAACTTTCCGGCCACCTTGCTGGAGCCGTCCTTGGCGTTGGCAAGCGTCCACTGGTACGGCCACTGCCGGTGGAAGAGCAGGTTGCCCGCCTGGAAGGCGCGCCGGCCGTCCTCCTCCTCGTAGGTGGCGGCCTGCTTGGGGATGGTGCCGTCCTTGAAGCCGTCGACGAGGAACTGCAGGCCCTTCTTGGCGGCGTCGGTGTCGACCGTCGCCTTGCCGTTGGCGTCGACGACGCTGCCGCCCGCGGAGGCCACGGCTTCGGAGAAGTTGACGGTGAGGCCCTCGTACTTGTCGAACTGACCGGCGTAGCAGCCGATGCCCTTGCCCTCGGGAAGCTGACGGACCTTCGCGCAGTCCTGCTTCATCTCGGCCCAGGTGGTCGGCGGCTGAGCGTTGATCTTGCCGAGCAGGTCCTTGCGGTAGAAGAGCAGACCGGCGTTGGTGTTGAACGGGATCGCGTATTGGTTGCCGAAGTAGTTCCCGGTCTTCACGACTGCGGGGATCATCTTGTCGAGGGGGAATTCCTTGGCGGGCAGCTCGTCGATCCACTGGTTGGCCGCGAACTCGGCGACCCAGATCGGGTCGAGGTTGAGCACGGAGTAGGCGTCCGACTTGGTCTGGGCGTTCTGGATGAACTGCTGGCGCTGTTGGTCCGCGCTCTCCGGCAGTTCGACGAGGGTGACCTTCTCGCTGGGGTGCTGCTTGTTCCAGCGGTCCAGCTGGCTTTGCAGGGTGCCGGTGGTGTCCTTGCCGGTGGCGAGGGTGATCGGGCCGCGGTCGTTGGACTTCTCTGGCCCGCCCTTGGAGTCCGAGGAGCCCGAGTCGCTGCATCCGGCGAGCACCGACGCACACACCATCGCGGCCGTCGCCGCCGCGGCCAGTCGCCGCGGCCTCGCTCCCCCGGCGCCCGGGGGTGTCTGTCCCGCACCCAACACCATCCGCAACGAACTCACCGTGGCCTCCTCGCTGTTCACCGACGGGTCGCTGAGCGCACCACAACACGGCTCCCGTCGACGACTCATCGACGACCGAAACCCAGATTTGATCGTTCAAGATGGCCTCGCGAGAGTGTCCCGTCAACCCCCTGGAACGGAAAGTTCCCACTCCAACTGACTTGTCAGCGCTCGGTCATGGCCCGTGTGAACCATTCCACCCGCTTCCACCGTCTCCTGAAAATTTGATCGTTCATATACGACTTCTGCGCCCGATTACGGCGAGGAGCACCACCACAGGGCGCCGGCACAGGCCTCGAGGGCCCGCGCTACTACGACTGGGCCTGGGTCCAGACCGGCCACGGCGGCCACTACCTCCTCATCCGCCGCAACCGGACCACCGGCGAGCTCGCCTTCTACCTGTGCTGGTCACCCACGCCGACTGCGGCTAGGATCACGCCAACTACCGTCGTGAGGTCCACGATGGGCATCAGCGCGTGATCGCCCGCCGCGGCACCGAGCACGGTACCGAAATCGGCACCCGCCGCCAGGTCGTGGAAGTCGGCCTCGCGCTCTTGCACGGGTTCCGCCGGGAATCCCGCGCCGACATCCGCCAAGCCTTCGGCACCCGCGGCTGCGCCAACACCTGCTGGCGACGCCTCAAGACCCGACTTCACCCCGGAATGTGATCAGGCCCTGGACGCCGCTGGCTCCGCCCAGGCCGTCTGACCCGGCTGGAGCAGGGAGCACGGCCGCGCAGCGATCACGGTCTGCGTGACCGCGATCGTGTCAGCCGGTCACGGCGGCGAAGGGACCGCCGTCGCCGAACGCGAGTCGCGCGAAGTTCTCGGCGATCCGGCGGTGTCCTGCGGGATCGGGGTGGACTTCGTCGGGCAGTGGGAATTCGGCGTAGTCCGCCTCGCCGTAAAGGTCACGGCCGTCGAGGTGGTGCAGATTCGGGTCGTCAGCGGACCGCTCTTCGACGATCCGGGCGAGTTCGTGGCGGATGACGTTGAGCGTCAGGCGCCCGGCGGCGCGCTCGGCTGGATCGCCCGTGGCCCTGAAGCGCAAGGTCCCGCCGTCGAAGTCGGGCGCGAGGGGGCCGGGGGTGTCCTCCTGGATCGGGCACAGGACGGGAGACACGACCAGTAGCGGCGTTGTCGGATGCCCCTCGCGGATGCTGTCGAGGAAGCCGTGGACGGCAGGGGTGAAGGCACGCAGGCGCATCGCGTCGGTGTTGACGACATTGATGCCGGCCTTGAGGCTGATCAGGTCCGCGGGGGTGTCCCGCATCGCACGGGCGGTGAACGGGTCGAGCAGCGCGCTGCCGCCGAACCCGAGGTTGACCAGTTCCACTCCGCCCTGGGCTGCGGCCAGGGCCGGCCAGATGGCGGTCGGGTGGGCGGCGTTGGAGCCGTGGCTGATGGAACTGCCGTGGTGCAGCCACACCCGGCGTCCGCTGTCCGGCGCCGCCTCGACCGGTGCATCGGTACGCAGGGCGATCAGCTCGGTGATCTCCGTATGCGGAAGCCAGATCTCGACGGCCTTGTCACCCGCCGGCAGATCGGTGAATCGGGCGGTACCGGCGGGCCCCTCGTGTAGTTCGACGGACTGGGCGGCCAGGTCGATCATGCGGACGTTACCGCCGGTCACCGTGGCCTGGGCAGCGAGACTGCCATCGACCAGCAGGTCGTAGACGCCGTCCGCCGGGGCCGGGAGACCTCGGTAGACCCGCTTGGTGGGCAGCGTGTCCAGTTCGATGGTGGTGGCCCGGGTGCGGAAGGCCAACCGCACGCCGGACGGCTGGGCCTCGGCCATGGCCAGTTGATCGTCGGGGATCTGCCGACGCGCTCGAGCGGGCAGTCGATGCGGCAGCAGGCCGTGGGCCGTCGGCTCCACGTCGAGGAAGCCGCGCAGGATGTCCGCGGTGACAGGTGTGGTGATCCAGTCGTGCTCAGTGCTCATAGCCTCGGCCTGTTGATCAAGATTTCGGGATTGTTCGGATGCGTCGGTGCGCGGCGCGGCGGACCGCCCCCGATGAGGGCCCTTGCTGGTCAAGGGGTGGTCCGGTTCCGTAGCAGAGCGTCGAGGGAATCCAAGATCCAGGCCCAGGACTCCTGCGAGTCGACGGCGGTGTGGCTGAAGCCTCCGGCCATCTCCAGGCTGACGTATCCATGGAAGACGCTGCCCAGCATCCGGACCGCGTGCGTCTGGTCCGGCTCCGCCAGGTCGTAGCCGCGCAGGATCGCCCGCGTCATCTGTGCGTGCCGAACGCCGGCACTGGCGGCCGCCGTCTCGGGGTCGAGCCGGAGTCGGGCGGCGTCGTAGCGGCCGGGGTGCTCGCGGGCGTAGTCGCGGTAGGCGTCCGCGAAGGCGGCCAGGGCGTCCTTGCCGGCACGCCCGGCCAGGGCGGCGACGACCCGGTCGGCCAGTTCCTCCAGCGCGAACAGGGCGATCCTGGTCTTGAGGTCCTGGGAGTTCTTCAGGTGCGAGTACAGACTCGCGACCTTGACGTCGAACCGCCGGGCGAGCGCCGAGACCGTCACCTGGTCGAAGCCGACCTCGTCGGCCAGTTCCGCCCCCGCCCGGGTCAGACGCTCCACGGTCAGCCCTGCTCGAACCATAACCTTCCTCCTATCCAACGACGACCATTATGCATTTGCCTAAAGCTTTTAGGCAAATTAGCCTGCCACTCATGAAGCCGCTGACTGAGCAAGAGATCCGTACTGCGTTCGTGAACTGCACGAAGGGCGAGGCGAAACGCCTGTCCCTCCCCCGCGACCTGGACGAGCGCCCCTGGGACGACCTGGACTTCCTCGGCTGGCGTGACCCCCAGGCGCCCGACCGTGCCTACCTCGCCACCGAGTTGGAGGGCCGCACGGTGGCACTCGCCCTCCGCTGCCCGAGCCCTGCCTCCTGGCAGATGCGGCGCAGCATGTGCTCGATGTGCCTGACCACCCACACCGGAGGCGTCTCGCTGATGGTGGCCCCGAAGGCCGGCAAGGCCGGGCAGCAGGGCAACACCGTGGGCGCCTACATATGCAGCGACCTCGCGTGCCCGCTGTACGTGCGCGGCAAGAAGGACGCGGGCGCCGGTGCGCGGCTCCACGAGTCGCTCACCCTGGAGGAGAAGATCCAGCGGACCGTCGCGAACCTCACCGCGTTCATCGCCAAGGTCACCACATGAAGCGTCCGGCCGCGCGGGCCACACCTGCTACCTCGACCGTCGGCCACGGTGCGCCCACGTCGCCCGCGCGGTCATCTTCAGGACCGCCGGCGTGCGAACTGGGAGACGCACAAGTACGGCGGCTAGCGAAGCCAGAAGGCCGCCGCCCTGCAGTTCCGCAAGGCCGGCACCAAGAACTACGTGAACGTCAAGGGCATCACGTCCAGCAGCACAGGCTCCCTCAAGACCACCGTCAAGGCGGCGTCGGACGGCTACTGGCGCTTCACCTACGCCGGTTCGCCCACCGCCGCTCCGGTCACCTCGACCGGCGTCAGGTAGCGAGCAGGCGGTCTCCCGGGCGGACGCCTCAGGCCTCCGCCCGGGAGACCCCGCGTCGCGACGCAGATAGCCAGGCAACGCTTGACGAGCATGATCCCCCAGGCAAGTAGGGAGGCAACTCCCGCGATGGCACACGCGCCAAGACACCCTCAATAGCGGACTCCGGCAGCCGTTTGACCCGCTGCTGCAGTAGCCCGCCCTCACCGGTCAACGTGTCTTAACCCCTTTGTGCTGGCCACAGCCCGGAGGCGCTCAACACCAGTCACCTAGCGGTGTATCAGCCGGCTCCGCCCAGCACTATCTTCCACACTCGGGTCGCCACTTGGAGGTTGAGCCGGTCCTCGACGTTCGCGAGGTCGGTGCCGCTGATGTCGCGGATGCGCTGGAGCCGATAGCGCAGCGTGCTGCGGTGGATCGCGAGGGATTCGGCGGTCTCGTCGTAGTTGCCGCCGCAGTCGAAGTACCGGGACAGGGTCTCCACCATGGCCGCGTGGTGCCGGGAGTCGTAGTCGATGAGCTGCCCGAGCCACTCGTGGACGAACGTCTCCAGTTCCTGGTAATCGTTGCCGGGTCCCAGGATGCGGTAGAGGCCGAGCTCGTCGAAGAACGTCGTGCCGTAGCGCTCGCGGGAGTGGCGGCGCACTTCCAGGGCGCGCTGCGCCTCCTGGTAGCGGTGGGGGATGTCGTCCAGGGAGTCGCAAGGGGCGCTCACCCCGATCGTCCCGGACCGTGTCCCGGTCTCCCGGGCGAGCGCCTCGTACAGCGCGCGGGCGTGCGGCCTGTCGTCGGCGACCAGGACCACGTGGTCGGAGCGTCGGGTCAGCAGCGAGCGCATGCCCACGGCAGAGGCCGCCCGGCCCACGGTCTGCGCGAAGGAATCGTCCGCGGTCCGTTTCGACCACTGCACCACGACGACGTAGTGGCTGCGGTGCAGGTCGTGTCCGACTGCCTCGGACCGGGCGTAGGCGCTCGCCTCGTCCGTCCCTGCCAGGAGGTCGTCTACCAGCTCGCGGTGCAGCCTCAGCTCCACTTCGGCCAGATTACGCAGGTGCGCCAGCTCCAGGGCGAGCGACGTGGCGGCGTGTTCCATCGCGAGCACGGTGTGCTCGTCGGCCTCGTCCCGGGCATCGACCAGGGCGAGCACGCCCAGGATCTCGCCGTGCGGGCGGATCAGGGTGATCAGCCGGTCCCTTATCCGCACCGGCCCGGCCTGACGGGCGACGGCGTGCAGCATTTCGTCCTGGCGCACGGGGTCCGGTTCCGGATAGGGGTCGGGGCGGCTGGGGCCGGTCCAGGACCTCAGCCGACCGAAGCGGTCCTCGACCAGCGCGGGGAGTCCGGTGAGCCCATGCAGTGCGCGGGTGATGGCTTCCTCGCCGCCGCCCGAGGCAGCAACGTCGGTCATGAGCGCGTGAACGGCCCGCTGGTACCCCAGCTCAGCCACGACGGAGATCAGCTGCCGTTGGAGGGCTGTGCGTTCCTCTCTGAGCCGGTACAGCTCCAGCGCGTCCTCGCGTTGGCGGCGGTGTGCGATGGCGACTGACAGAGCAGCAGCGGTGTGCCGGACGAGCGTGGCGAGCAGGGAGCGCTCGGCCTCGGTGGGCTGGGAGCGGGACGTCACCACGAGGTAGCCGTTGAGTCCCTCAAGTCCGCGCAACCCCAGGGCCCGGCCCCAGGGACTGCCGGATACGGTCACATGGCCGTCCTGCCCGGCCAGCTCCCGCACCCTCCGGTCCACGGCCAAGGCATGGACCCGCCCGTTCCTCGGGCTGGGGACCAGGTCGCCGTCCACCCTGAGGTATCCGGCCTCGGCGCTGTATGGCCCTGCGGCGGCTATGTGGTCCATGGCCAGGCGCAAGATCTCGCCTTCGTCCAGGGTGTCGAACAGGGCGCGGGAGAGCACCATCATTTCGTGGGGGGCATGGTCGGCTGGGGTTGGCACGGGTGGGCGGGGCCCTCTCCGCGCGGCCATGGGGGGCCGCCCGGCGCTGCCCCGCGGAAGACTGCCCTCCCGGTCGCAGCTGCGGCGGTACAGGTTGTGCGCCCGGCTGCCGGACATGGGATCACTCCGTTCTCCCCGAGCCTTCAGGGAGGCGAGCGGTGTTCCGGGTACCCGCTCGCGGGCCGGCTTATCCGAGATGTTCGGATTCTTCCTCTCGTACTCGTGGGGCGACCGGACCCGTGCATTTCTGACTCGCCAGGCGCAGGCGTGGAGCCACTCGGCTCGCCACCCTGGGGAGTGTTCGAAACCCTCCGTGCGCACCGGCAGGAAGGGCTGGGCGATGACCGAGCAGCATCGCAGGCCGGTTGCCTCGTGCAAGACGTACGGGGAAGCCGAACGAGCCGTTGACCACCTCTCTGACCATGGGTTTCCCGTGGAGAGGGTGGCGATCATCGGCCAGGACGTGCGCCTGGTCGATCAGGTGATCGGCGGGGTGGACTACGGCAGGGCCGCGCTTCACGGTGCGGCGAGCGGTGCGCTCCCCGGTGTCCTGATCGGCTGGATCTTCGGCCTTGTGAACTGGCTCGACCCCGTCGTCTCCGCCCCGCTCCTCGCCCTGTACGGGCTGATCTTCGGAGCGATCGTCGGCGCGCTGTTCGGCATGCTGCTGCACGCCCTGCAGGGCGGTCGCCGGGATGTCGCCTCGCTCCGCTCGATGCAGCCGAGCCGGTACGAGGTCGTCGTGGACGAGGCGGTCGCCGACGAGGCGGTCGCCGACGAGGCGGTCGCCGACGAGGCTGTACGGCTGATCGGCGCGCTGCAGACCACCGGCGGAGGTCCCACCCGTACCTGAACGAACGTGATCTGGAGAGTCGGCGCAGGCCGCCGCACCGGGAGGAGTTCCTCATGGCCAAGGCAGTGGGAATCGACCTGGGCACCACCAACTCGGTGATCGCCGTGTGGGAGGGCGGCGAGCCGTCCGTCGTGCCCAACAGCGAGGGCAACCGCACGACACCGTCCGTGGTGGCCTTCACCGACACCGGCGAGCGGCTGGTGGGCCAGTTGGCCCGGCGTCAGGCGATCCTCAACCCCAAGGGCACCATCTACTCGGCCAAGCGGTTCATCGGCCGGCACTTCGACGAGATCCCCGACGAGGCCAAGGCCGTCGC
>NZ_JBSFJX010000225.1:0-12240 GCF_053598275.1 Streptomyces sp. NPDC001156
GGGCTCAGCCTGCCTCCAGCTTCGACCGGTCACTGCGATGACCGGCGGCGGGCGCTTCCTCCCGCACGGCTTCCATCAGCGCCTCGTGGCGCACGGCTTTTCTCGTCGACGCATAACACCACGGCCCGCTCTGGCGGGTTGTGATACAGCCCGACCACGTCCACGACCTTCTCCACGAACAGTGGGTCGGTGGAGAGCTTGAAGGCATCCTGCAGATGCGGCTTGAGGTCGAACCTCTTCCAGATCCGTCCGATGGTCGACTTCGACAACCCGGTGCGTTTGGACATCGAGGCGCGCGACCAGTGCGTGTCCTTGCCCGGGGTGGACTCCAACGTCGCCGTGAGCACCTCCTCGACCTGGTCCAGCAGGATCGAGGGCGGCCGGCCCGGCCGCGGTTCATCCTGCAGGCCGTCGAGGCGTGTGGCGACGAAGCGGGCCCGCCAGCGGTCCACAGTTGACTGGTCCACCCCCAGATCGGCTGCGACCTGCTTGTTCGTTACGCCCTCGGCACACCGCAGCACGATCTTCGCCCGCAACGCGAGGAACTGTGCGGTCTTCGCCCGCCGCGCCCAGCGCACCAACTGGGCCCGTTCGCCCTCGGTCAACACCAGCTCGGACTTCGGCCGGCCGATGGGGCCCTCGTCCTCAAGCCCTGCCAGCCGCTGCGCGGCGAACTTCCCGCGCCACTTGCGGACCGTCTTCACACCCGCGCCAACCGCCTGCGCCGCACCAGCATTCGACAACCCATCAGCGCACGCCAGGATGATCCGGGCCCGCTCAACCGTGCGCCGGTCCGACAGGCCCGCCCGGCACACCAGTTCGACACGCTCGTCCTCGGACAGAACGATCTCCACAGCAGCAGGACCACGATGCGCCATGCAAAGAAGGTAGCAACTAACCATCAAAATTTCTGGCGCATCACACTAGTGCCGTGACCGCAAACGATCACCGGCGTGGTGTGACGGCTGGGTGTCGGCAGCGATGGATGTCGCGCAGGTCAGCTGAAGGTCGTGCCATGGTCTGTCAGTTGCCTGGTCTAGGGTCGCCCGCATGGCTGCGCCCTCCTTTCTGACCGCCGTCCGCGAGTCGTACGACACGGTCGCCGCCGATTACGTCGAACGCGTCCCGCCTCCAGCCGAGATGGACCCGCTGTCACGCGCGATGCTGGCGGGGTTTGCCGAACTGGTGCGGACGGCCGGTCTGGGGCCGGTCGCGGACCTGGGGTGCGGCCCCGGACGCGTGACGGCGCACCTGGCCGGGCTGGGGGTGTCCGTCTTCGGCGTCGATCTGTCGCCGAAGATGGTCGGGCTGGCCCGGCACGCCTATCCGAACCTGCGGTTCACTGAGGGCTCGATGACCGCGCTGGAGATGAGGGACGACGAGCTCGGCGGCATCCTGGCCTGGTACTCCACCCATCACACGCCCCCGCAGTGGCTGCCGGATGTGTTCGCCGAGTTCCACCGCACGCTCGCGCCCGGCGGCTACCTGCTCTGGGGAGACTATGTCGGCAATGAGCGGCTGCAGCCGACCCACGGCTATGGCCGTCCGGTGTCCTACGAGTCGTACCTCCTGCCCCTGGACCGCATGGTCGACCTGCTGGGCCAGGCCGGACTTGTCGTCACCGCGAGACTGGAACAGGAGCCCGGCGGACGCGTGAACAGACCGCACGCCTGCCTCCTGGCCCGCAAGCCCGAAACGCCCTGACGGGGCTCGTTCCCGGGGTGAGGCCGCTCGGCTGAACCGGCGTCGTCACCCTGCCGGCTCACCGCGGAACGCGCGCCGGCCGCTGCCCCCGGCAGGATTCGAACTGCGACACCCGCTTTAGGAGCGAGGTTGGGCGATCGCATGCGTGACCTGCGATTCCCCTGCCTTGAGCGGGTCCGGCGGCACGCGCCTCTGCGTACCGTGACACCCGTGAGTCCCCGCCTGTTCTGGCACGGATGTGGCACGGCCGTTCTTCGTCCTGAAGCAATCACTGGGCTCTGCTCGGCGGTCGCACCTCAGGTAGCAGGTTTCTGGGCGGACCGGGTCCGGGAGGCCTCTTCGATGGCGCTGAGCAGCTGGTGCCGGTCCAGGGCATGGTCGAAGCCCGGGACGGTATGGGTGCCGTCACGTAGATCGGCGGCGAGCGCGGCGTAGACCTGGGCCACGTTGTGCGCCGGTCCCGCAAGTCCACGGGGCACTGCGGTGAAGTAGCGGTCGGGGATCTCGATGGGCGCGACTCCACTGTCGGCCCCCCGACCGCCCTCTAGGCGTAGCTCGGCCACCTGGAGGTTGCCGTTGATGCCTGGGGCGCTCAGAACCAGGTCGCCCTCGGTGCCGTTGATCTCCCAGCGCAGGTTGTCGCCGCGGGAATAGGCACCGCGGTAGAAGACGGAGGCGGCGGCGCCACTGTGCAGGGTGCCGGTAACGGACACCTGGTCGGGTGCGGTTACCGGGACGGTGATCCCCTCGTCGGCGATTCGGACCTCCGTTCGACCCCTGACAAGGGTGGCGGAGACCTCGTCGAAGTCGCCGAGCACGAAGTTCAGCGCCTCCAGAGCGTGCATGGCCGGTACCGTGAGAGTCGTCGCACCGCTGGCCTCGTCGAAGATGTAGGCATGGGCTCGGTCGGTCTCGCCGACCCAGGCGACTCCCGAACCGACGAGGGTGGTGCCGAGTATCTTGCCCAGATAGCCGTCCGCGACCAGGTCGCGGGCGTGGCGCACTACAGGGGCGAAGCGCGCTTGCAGACCGATCACCGTACGGACCTGTGCGGCGCGGGCGCGCTCCGCCAGGACGGCGGCCTGCTCGAGGCCGATGCCGAGTGGCCACTCGCTGTAGACGGCCTTGCCTGCCTCCAGTGCCTCGGAGATCAGAGCGTGGTGGTGGGCGACCTTCACTGCCACGACGACCAGGTCCACATCCGGGTGGGCGATCAGGTCGCGGTGGTTGTCGAAGCTCGCCGGGACGCCGAACTCCCGGGCGGCCGCATCGGCGGACTCGCGCCGCGTTGTGCTGATCGCACGCAGTTCGTAGTCGGGCAGCGCACTGAGGGCGGGTATGTGGCCCAGTGCCGCCCAGCCGCCGCGGCCGGCCCCGATGATGCCGACGCCGATTGTTCCCATTGGGTGTTCTCCTCTTGCACTGTGGTAGTCCGCCTCGGACCTCCGTTGCAGCGGCGTGGCTCATACAGTGGTCGGACGGGTGTGATTCGCTCCGGGCACTGCCGACTGCTCACGATCGAGCCTCGGCCCGGGACCGGATCCGGACAAGAGAGCACTTCAAAGTGCCCAGGTATCGCGGAGGGAACCGTGGCCGCGGCAACTGCAGAAGAACTCCGCACGGAAGCGGGACCCGGATCCCCAGGGTGCCGGGAGGAATCGCGTCCACTGATCCGCAGCGTGCTGGAGCGAATCGGCGACAAGTGGAGCGTGGTCGTCGTCTGCCAGCTGGGTGAGGAGACATACCGGTTCAACGAGCTGCGGCGACTGGCCAGGCCGATCACGCAACGGATGCTCAGCGTCACTCTGCGCGGTCTGGAGCGGGACGGGCTGGTCAGCCGCACCGTGCATCACACCGTTCCACCACAGGTCGATTACGCGTTGACCGAACGCGGCCGCTCGCTGCTGCGGGTCGTCCGCGACCTGGCCGACTGGGCCGACGCCCATGCGGAGGAGATCAGCGAGTCCCGCGCCGAGTACGAGGCCCGGGAGGGATGACCTCCCGGGCGCCCATCAGGCGTCGGCGCGGGGGCCTGCGGCACTAGTTTGGACGACGCCGGATGCGGATGGCGGCTGACCTAGCAACTCCCTGACCTGGGCCGGAGCGCCATCGGTGCCGCTGTTCCCCGTGAGCCCCCGCCACGTCCCGCCGGGCCGGGCACGCAGCGGGCACGGCCACCTTCTGATCCGTAGCTCACACACGACCAGTCTTCTGCTATGCCTGAGCCGACAGATTTACAGACCGGGCAGGAGCCGCCTCGGACCTGCGGTTCGGTCAGCAACAACGATCGCTGCACTACGTCTGCCCCGCCAAAGTGCCCAGGGACGGTGTGATCGTCTGTTTGCCCCAGGTCGGGAGCCGTTCCGACCTGAGTTGGGAGGGGAGCGGCGGTCGGGAGCGCTCGCGACCGTCAGTGAATGAGACCAGAACTGAGACCAACGGCAGCAACGATCGGCGCTCGCCACCGGGCGTACTACTCGGGGTGGCCCCAGGCGCAGGGGGCACACAACCGTGACCAATAATGCGCGGGTGACGACGAGTTCAGTTCCGTACGCGAATGTCCCCGCTCGCCCTTGGGTGTCCGCCGATGCCAGGCGGTGGGCGGACGTCCGGGTGCCCGCGTGGGCGCGGCCGGCGGGGCCGGCTGTGGTGCTGCTGGTGGCCGTGGTCATGGCGGCGGTGATGTTCTCGCCCGACCCGATGTGCACGGTGGCAGCGCCCTGTGGGGCGGACTGGCTCGATGCGGCCGGATCGATGCTCTTCCTGCCGCACCTGGTGTGGCTGTTTGTGCTACCGGAACTCGCGCTGGTGTCCGCTCCGTTGCTGCTGATCTGGATGAGCAATCCCGATACCTGGCTGGGTGGGCCGGCCGAGAAGATCGCGGACGCCGTCGTTGTGGCGGCGCTGTGCTGGGGCTGGGCGGCCGTCGTGGCGCGGCTGCGGGCGCGCGGCCGCCAACGCTCGCTCGTGCTCGACGCGGCCGGCGGCATCACGGTGCCGGCCCCGGCGACGGACGACGTCCGCCCTTGGCGCCGGGGCCTGGTCCGCGGAATTGCGGGGGCGATCCTGTGCGCGGTGGCGGGTGCCCTGATCACGACCGTCGTCGTGGACGACCGGGCAGACGACCGCCTGGCCCGTACGGCCACCTCGGAGAACGCCCGAGTCGTGGCCTACAACACCGACGACTACACCGTCACCGTCCGCCTCTCCGATAAGACACGGCACAGGTTCGACGCGCAGGGTAGCTATCGGGTCGGCAGTAGCGTGCCGGTGCTGATGCACGGCGATTGGATGCGGCTCGCCACTGAGCCCTACGGCGACCGAACCGGCCGCCAGGCGCTCGCACTCATCCTCACCGGGCTCGGTGTCACCGTGCTCGGCTCGGGCCTGCTCTCCCGCCGCCGGGCTGTGGCGCTGCACCGCGCCCCGGTCCCGGTACTGCGCGTCCTGACCCGTCACGATCAGGGGCGTACGGAGATATTCGCCGCCGACGACACCGTCACCCTGCGCCCGGTGCTGAGCTACGAGCCCCACACCCGCACCCGCACCGCACTGCGCCAAGCCCTGCTCTACGGTGCACCTCACGAGGGCGGTGAGTTGATTCTTGCGAGCGCAACGGAGTCCGGGCAGTGGCTCGTCGAGGGGACCGCGTCCCAGATACGGCGCGGTTCTCCCGACGGCATGGGCAAGTCCGGGGTTTACCGTCCTGGCACAGCACGCACGGCCGCACACCGCCGGGCCGCTGAGGCCCGCGTCCAGGTCGCCCTCGCCGCGATGACCCCGGCTACCGGACCGGTCCGGTGGCACGCAGGTCCGGTGGCGCGCTCCGTCGGAGCGGCGTTGATCGTCGTGGCCGTCATGCTGCTGGGGACGTCCTTCACGGGTTCCCCTCCGTGGTGGCAGCTGCCCATCTGGTCGGTAGGTGGTTTTTACTGGGTGAGCGTCTGCCTCCGGATGATGATCTGGCGGATCACCGCCGACTCCAATGGACTGCACGTTCGCGGCCTGTGGCGTACTGCCCACCTCCCGTGGGCGGATGTCATCGGCGCTGTTTACACCCCCGGAGGTGAGCTGATCGTCCGTTGCCGCACCGATGTCGACGACGCCCCCGTCGGCAGTGTCGGCTTCCCGCCGCTGGAGCGACGGCTGCGCCGCCCAGGCCGTGCTGAGCGTGCCGCCGCCGAGATCACCGCGATGGTCCGCGAGCCGGGCCTGCGGCCGAAAAACGGCGCCGGATGCACATGAGCCACCCACGCTGCCACCCTGTCACGCTCAGCGGCCCGTCATATCGGCCGCTCAGGCGCTGACGCCAAGCCACTGAGGCTCGCGTGCCGTTGCGGTGGTTGCCGTACTTCGCTGCTGTAGTGCAACGGCTCCGGAGTGAATGCGCAGGTTGCCCCTCGCGGCCCCAGCCCTCATGGGCGCGGCGGAATCCGTTGGAGGGCGCCGACGACACCGAGCGTGTCGGAGGCCGCGGCCGAACTGCCCATCCGTGGCGGGTGTACCCGCTCATGCGAGGGGCGCTGGCGGGTCAGCCGCTGGCGCGTTGCCATGCCGTGCTGAGCGCCATCTGCTTGAGCTGCCCAATGTTCAGGGCAGGTTCGTTGCGGCTGGCGGCTAGAAGGTAGGCACCGGCATTGACTGCTGAGATCTCTACCCGCAAACCATCCTTGCGGAAGGTGTCGGAGATCGGTCTAGCAGGCCTCAACGCCGGCATCACCGCCTCGGCCTGCGGCATCATCTACTGGGGCTGGGACATCGCGGGCTTCTCCGGCGACGTCCCGGACGCCGAACTGTATCTACGGGCCCTGGCGGCTTCCACCTTCATGCCGATCATGCAATACCACTCGGAGTACAACCACCACCGGCAGCCGCTGCGCGACCGCACCCCGTGGAACATCGCCGACCGCTCCGGCGACCCCCGCGTCCTGGACATCTCCCGCAAGTACGCCCACCTGCGCGAGCGCCTGGTGCCCTACCTGGCACAGGAGACCCGCACCGGCCTGGCACAGGGCAAAGCCGCTGATGCGCGCACTGTTCTTCGACGACGCCCAGGACGAGCGCATCTGGGACTTCCCCGACCAGTTCCGGCTCGGCTCGGCACTGCTGATCGCGCCGGTCACCCAACCAGGCGCCGGCAGCAGGGAGGTGTATCTGCCCCACGGCGAGTGGGTCGACGTCTGGACCGGCCACCAGCACACCGGCGGAAAGGTCGTTGAGCGCGCCACCCCCCTGGACATCGTCCCCGTATTTGCGACAGCCGATCGGTGGGCCGACCTCGAACCGCTCTTCTCCACGGGCAACTGACCTCCGAGAGAAGGGCCGGAGCCGCCCCACGCGGGCGGACTCCACTGGAGCTGGCCCCACTCATACGGCCCACCAGACACGCGGGTGAAGCACCGGGGTCGTACGGTCGTCGGTGGCAAGCCCCGCTTCAGACAGGACAAGCGTGGGCCGGCGGCCTCGTGCTCCCTTCGCACGCTGCACGGGGCCGCCCCACCTCAGGCTGGCCGTGCATCCAGAGGAAAGCACACCGCTGGGCCCCTACCCGTCTGGCTCCCGCCGACCAGGGCGGCCACCCGACCAGGAGACATCCGCACGGTACCGATCAAGGGAGACAGCCCCATGCCTCGCCCACACCGGCCTGAAACCGCGGAGTGCCGCCGTGTACTGCTGTTCGCGTAGGGGCCCTTCTGCTCGGCTGCCGCCCAAGAGGCCGATGCTTCGCCTAGGTGGCTGGCCATGTGTCGACTGGTCATTCGACGTTGACGCCGTGGGCCCGGGCGAGTCCGTCGAGGCCGTCGGCCCAGCCTTGGCCGATGGCGCGAAGTTTCCAGACGGGCAGGCCGTTGGTGGTGTGCCGGTACAGCTCGGCGATGACCATGGCGCGGATGTCAGGGTCGGCGGGCGGCTGAAAGGTCCAGGCGGCCCCGGTGACGCAGTCCATGTACAGGGCTGCGTGGGTGAGGGCGCCGCAGGTCAGACCAGTGTCGACGTCCATGTTGATGGCGATCGTGACGCGCTGGACGTGGGCGGGCAGGGCGGCAAGGTGGAGGGCTGCGCATTCGACGGTGCGCGGGCCTTCGGTCTGCTTGCCCAGCAGGCGGGCTGCGCCCTGGGCGGCGGAGGGCTGGTGGTAGAAGACGAAGTCCTCATCGCAGGTGACCTGGCCTTGGGTGTCGGTCAGGAAGAGGGTGAGGTCGGCGTCGGCGCCGGCGAAACTGAAGGCGATGAGCAGCCCCTGCCAGGCCTCCTCGGGCAGCACCAGGTTCTGCCCCGGCGCAAGCGCGGTCGCAGCTCGGCTTTGCGGCGCGGGAGCGTGGGTGGGCGCTGGGGGAGCGGACGGCGGCGTCAGCGAAGCGCTCTGGCTCTTCCACTCGGCAAAGGGGCGGATCCGGTAGTGATCCGGCGGGGGAGGGGAGGGTGCGGTGGGGGCGTTGGCGCGCAGGTCTTGATCGAGGCCGGCCAGCGTCGCATCGCCGGATCCGGTGTCGTCCTGGGCGTGGTCGAGGAGGCTTTGCAGGCCGGACAGCCGGCTGGTGTCCAGGGGTTTGATGGTGCTGGACAGGTTTCCGGAGGCGGTAGTGGTGACCGAGCAGGCGACGTCCTGCCCGATGTCGAGGAACCGCAGCGCGTCGGCCGCCTCCCGCCAGGGGCCGGCTTCGATGGCCTGGCGGGTCCAGCGGCCGTAGGCCACGAACCCCAGACGCTGGGTGTCCGGCAAGCGCGTGAGCACGGCCAGGTCGATGGCCATGATCCCGGGTGCGACGGCGAATGCCTCCTTGAGCGTGGTCACGATGTTCGACCCCATGGAGGTGAGCCACCACAGGGTGCGGTCCCGCTTGCTGAGGGTCTTGAGCGTGGGCCGTCCGCTCGAGGTGATGGCGGGCGTCTGGTCGGGCAGCGAGTCGATGTCCTGCTGCCGCATCACCACGGACAGCACAGGCCCGTCCACTCCCACGGCGCACCCCGCGGCGGGGTTGTCGGAGAAGGCGTAGTTGACCGCCTCGCACACGGTGTCCTCGTCGTTGGCGATCAGGTTCTGCCACCACTGATCGGCCTCGGTGGCCAGCCGGCTGTGGACGGCGTGCAGGCGGACCTGTTCGGCAGCCAGGTAGGCCGGGGCGTCTTGTTCGGCCCTGCGCTTGGCCGCCGCCCGCTCGGTGCGGGCGAAGACCCCCAGCCCCGCCAGGTGGTGGGCCTGGGCCTCTGCCAGGGCCCAGGCCAGGCCCAGTTGCGGAGGTCCTGGCACCACCGGCGGCCGGGCCGGCGTGAAGGACTGCAGGTGGACACTGGTCGTCTGCCGCCGCAGTTCCTGCAACTGGGCGATCGCCGCATCGCGGTCCGCCTCCTGCTGAGCCCGCTCGGCCTGCCTGCGGGCACGCTCCAGCTGCGCCGCTGATGGGGCGACGGACCGCGAGCGGGTCGTACGGCTCGTGCGGGTGCGCCGGCGCCCTTGGCCCAGGGAACTGGAGGCGTAGAACGGACCCACTCCGGAGGACAGCCGGGTGCCGCCGCTGCCCATACTGATCCGCGCCGCACGGGGTCCCACGGAGGCGCGCACGCCCCGGGTCGAGACCCGCACGCTCATCCCGGGCACACCCACACGAAATCCGAAAGCCATGATTTCTCTCCGTCCTTGCCTTCGCATGCGCGCCGCGCTGTCCTGGGCGACGATGACGCTCCGCAGCCACCCTCGAGCCGCCCCACACCACCAGGCCGCGCATCGTTTCTGCGCAAGGCGTGATGACGCGCGAGCCGACGCGCCTTCCCCCAGCGCAGCGCCATGTCGCGCGACCACAGCTGTAGCGCCGTCGCCCCGCAGTTGCGCCGCGGCGCCGGCTACCGGTAGAAGACGGCGACACCGCCGTGATGGGAGCAGGCTCCCTGGTGATGGGCGGCGTAGCTGTAAGTGCCGTCGTTGCACAAGGCGGTGGCCCCGGCCGGGTGGGACGTCCCGCCGCCGGAGCTCGACGAGCCACCCGACGTCGAACCGCTGCTGCTGCTCCCTGAGGAGCCCGCACTTGACCTGTGCGTGGCCGGCGACGCGGGCTTGGCCGTCTTGGTCACAGTGATGGTCGGGGCCGGTGCTGGCGACTTCGTTACGGTGACCGTCGGGGCCGGCGCCGGGGTCTTCGTGGCGGTCGCGGTCATGGTGACCGTAGGACGCGGGGCGGGACTGGCCGCGCTGGGATCACTACTCCCGAACGCGGCACCGACCGCCAGCAGTACGAAGGCGCCGCCCCACACGCGCTTGCGCTTGTACAGCGGGCGGATATCGGGCATACGGACAGGCTCAGGCGGACGGACAGCCCACGGGCCGGGCTGGTGTTGACTCACGCGACGATCCCCCCACAACGATGCATCCGGACGCACCGCGGTCCGGGTAGGTTGAACACTTTACAAATCCTCCCCATAGGCTTCGCAAGTCCCATGCGTATTTGGGATGGTGGCCGCCCCGGAGTCGGTGAGGACGACTCCGGCAGCGGCGAGGGAGTATGGGGAGAAATGCTTTGACCGGCGCACTGCCCGCGCCAGGGCGGGGCTGGTGCGCACCGGGCCCTCTCCCGACGTCGACGACCTCGACCGTGCGCTACGCCAGCTGTTGTGCGCGATGCGCGGCCTGGTCTTTGGTGACCGGCGTCGGCGCGAAGACCTCAAGCCGGGATACCTGATGCCGGTCCGTGGGCATAACGAGGACAACCCCGTCGCGCCGAAGTACGGCGGGAAGCTCACCTCATCCGCTGCGATACCTGCCGCTGCGCGTACGGGCCCACCGACTGGGCCCAGCTCGACGCCGCCGCTGGCCTCGTCACCCGCCCGCTTGCCCTCACGGCCGCCTAGGAGGCCCCAGTGATCCGTACCGAACCCCAGCCCGGCGACATCGGGCTGACCGGCATCACCGGCCCCGTCGGCCGGCTCATCCAGATCGGGCAGTGGCTCAACGGCGACGGTTTCGGCCCGTACGAGCACGCCTTCATCGTGGTGCCCGACGAGCAGCTCATCGAGGCCGAGCCCGGCGGCGCCCGGGTCGTCCCGCTGTCTGAGTACGACGACCGCGAGGTGCTGTACGTGTCTCCGGCCGAGTTGACGCCGGCCGAGCGCGAGGCCATCGTCTCCTGCGCCCTCAAGTACCGCGACGTCCCGTACAGCTTCCTCGACTACGCGGCGCTCGCCGCGCACCGTTTCCACCTCCCGGTGCCCGGACTGCGCACCTATGTGGAGTCGACCGGGCACATGATCTGCTCCCAGCTGTGCGACCAGGCGTACAAGGACGCCGGCATCCAGCTCTTTGACGATGGGCGGTGGGAGGGCTACGTGACCCCCATGGATCTCTACAACCAGCTCGCCGGCCCGACCCGATGAACTGCGGGGTACGGCATCCCGCGTCACGGCTATGCCACTGGGGATGTCAGTCTCCGCGACATCACGCGCTCTTGGAGCTCGTCGGGTATGTCCGCGTGGACCTCACGGCCGGAGAATGTCGATCTTGGGATGTCGCCGGCCTGCTGATCCACCACGACAACTGCTCGGTTTCGCCCTGAGCTCATCGCTCGGGAACGGCTGCTGGTACAGCTCGCCGTCCAGGTCACCCACCTCCACTCAGCCGATGCCAGCTGCGTGCCTATCGATCAACCACCGCTACCTGCACCGCGGTTGGACCCGACCCACCCGGCTTCAGCCGACCAGGGCGATCACCGATGGGTGGAGAGCGCGAGCCGGTCCACGGCCCGCGATGACCAGGGCCTGGGCCTGATCAACGTCATGCTTCCGGCGCCGGGAAGGCGGGATGCTGAAGTCGGCCGCCATCACCCTGGCGAGGGCTGTCCTCAGCCACGGGTCCGCGCCGCATTCTGCTGTGCCAGACTCGAAGGCATGCCGAAGAGCCGTGGCCGCCGTACGTCGAGCGGCGGCAAAAAGTCAGTGCGCCGTGCGCCGGGCCCCTCACGGCTGTCGGACCGTGTGCTGCGCCAGGCCCGAACACTGCGCCTTGAAGACAGCGATGTCCTTGCCGTGGAGGCGTGGGCGAGCGGCTGCCTGGGCGAAGCGTGGCTGAGCGCCGGGATGACGGAACGCGAGCCGGAAGTGCTGCTGTGTCGTGAGGTGGCGGGACGAGCTTCGATAAAACCGTCCCCGCATGGCCTGGCCGCCGTGGCCGCGCTTCAGCGCGTCGCCCCGCCCGCCAGCCGCGCCGTGCTGCAGGAGACGGTGGAGAGTCTCTCCTGTTCGCAGCCGCTGCCAGCGTGGCATGCGGCCGCACCGCACCGCCCGGTGCGGGCCTGGTGCGCGGTGGACGTGTGGGACAGCGAGCGGGTGCTGTTCATCGACTACGACGGCCCGGTTCCTCACACGCTGATGGCATACATTGGCGAGGTCGGCGGCACGCTGGTGGACAAGCTGGCGCTGCTGGAGCCACAGGCGGCCCACGCCTGGGAGGGGACACGGGACGAGGGCGAGGTGCCGATGCCGCTGGTCGAGCAGGACGCGGCCGAGGTGCTCGCGGATCTCGCCGCGGCGCTGCGGCTGACGGACATG
>NZ_JBSFJX010000226.1:0-12226 GCF_053598275.1 Streptomyces sp. NPDC001156
CCTACATTCCACCGCCCCCGACAGGATCGTCCAACCCGGTCAGCGCTTTGACGCCGAGATCCCCTCCACGCGCCCACACACATGCCGGGAGAGCCCGCTTCTCGAGCGTGCGGCAGGGCACCATGGCTGCGACGATCTCCTGGCGGTCTGCGCCGGCGCCATCGCGCAGTTCCGCGAAGTGCTGAACCGGCGCCTGCGGTCGCGGCCCACTGACTACCTCGTGTCCTTCCGCGCCCTGCTCTCGGCCGAGGCGGAGTACCACTGGGCGGCTGTCCTGGGCGACTTCAAGGATGACTTCTATCCATCGGTCGGCCGATCTTCACCGGCAGGGCTTCCAGGTCGGCGACCATCGGGTCCAGGTGGTCGGCGTGCATCCGCGCCGACGAGCGGGTCAGCCGGTTCCTGATCTCCACTCCCAGTTCCCCTTTCAGCCCCAGCGTCCTCGTTCGGTGAGCGTGATGCGTCGCCGCACCTCGGTGAGCGCGACATTGGCCAACTGGACGACGTGGAAGTGATCCAGGACCAAGGTCGCGTCCGGCAGCGAGGTGCGGACGGCGGCCTTGAAGACGGTGCACATGTCGATGGCCACGGTGTTCACCCCGGACCGCCACGCGGCGGACTGCTCGTCCAGCCAGGTCGACACCGCGGCGGCATTGCGGCCCTCGACCTGCCCGAGCAGCCCCGCCCCGCCGGTCAGGTCGACCATCCACACCTGCCACCGGTCCGCGATGACTTCTGACGCGTCGGCGCCGTCGTCCCTGGTGACCAGGCGGAATTTCGCCTTGCCGCGCCGGGTCTTTTTGATGCCCAGATGCTCAACCGTCGGCGTGACCGCTGGCAGTGCGGCCTTCGCGGCAGCGGTGAACGCCGCGTTCGCGATCGGTCAGGACACCTCGAAGTCCCGCGCGGCCTGCACCATGGTGCGCCCGTCGTCGACCACAGCCGACCCGATCGCGGCTCGAGACCTGGCCGTCAGCCGGTGGCGCGGCGGTATCGACGGCAAGGCCCACGCCCGGATCCGCCGCCGCGGCGAACGCGCCGTCGCCACCCTCAAGAGCTGGAAAATCCTGACCAAGCTGCGCTGCAGCCCCTCCCGGACCACCGCAATGGTGCAGGCCATCCTCGTTCTCCACCGCGTCGAAAACCCGACCTACCAAGGATGAGAGACGCTCAGCCATGCCGACCGACCGTGGTGATGAGTTTTCGCGCCCGCACCCGTCACACCTACGACGGGACACGACGAGGCGGAAGGATGACGTGATGAGCGCGGACACACGGCTGGAGGAGCTGGACGTGAGCGGTCTGGGCGAGGTCGACGAGCCGGCGTTCTCGGGGCTGGCGGAGCGGCACCGGCGGGAGCTGCACGTGCACTGCTACCGGATGCTCGGGTCGTTCGAGGACGCCGAGGACACCGTGCAGGAAACGTTCCTCCGTGCTTGGCGGCGGCGGGAGACCTTTGAGGGGCGGTCGACGTTCCGGGCCTGGCTGTACCGGATCGCCACCAACGCCTGCCTGGACCTGCTCGCCAAGTGCCGTCCGGAGCCTGCGACCGGCGGCGAGGTGCTGTGGCTGCAGCCCTACCCGGACCGGCTGCTCGACGAGCTGCCCGCGGGCGACGCGGACGATCCGGAGACCGTCGCCGTCGCGCGGGAGACGATCGAGCTGGCGTACCTGGTCGCAGTCCAGCACCTCGCGCCGCGCCCGCGGGCCGTGCTGATCCTGCGGGACGTGCTCGGCTGGCCGGCGAAGGACGTCGCGGAGCTCCTCGGGAACTCCGTCAACTCCGTGAACAGCGCGCTGCAGCGGGCCCGCGCCTGCATGCGGGGGCACCTGCCCGCCGAGCGGCAGGACTGGACCGGCGGCGAACAGGACGCCGGGACGCGCGAGCTGGTGCGCCGCTATACCGACGCCAGCGTGGCCACGGACGTCGACGGGCTCGCCGCACTGCTGCGGGACGACGTCCGCTGGTCGATGCCGCCCACGCCGGGCCTGTACATCAGCCGCGACGCGGTGGTGAACGAGTGGGTCGAGAGCGG
Source organism: Streptomyces sp. NPDC001156 (assembly GCF_053598275.1). Taxonomy (NCBI): domain Bacteria; kingdom Bacillati; phylum Actinomycetota; class Actinomycetes; order Kitasatosporales; family Streptomycetaceae; genus Streptomyces; species Streptomyces sp. NPDC001156. Next base: position 2,037 of record NZ_JBSFJX010000226.1, read on the forward strand.
CTTCGAGGGCATGAAGGGCCTGCGCGCCGTCCTCACCTCCGTGAACCGGCAGCCCGCCGTCGCCTTCTACCTCTGGCGGAAGCGGGAGGGTGCGTACCTGCCGCTGACGATCGACGTCCTGCGTGTCACCGGCGGGGCGATCACCGAGATCGTCACGTTCCACGACGACCAGTTCCCGTGGCTCGGGCTGCCGGAGCGCCTGCCGGCGGACGGCACGGAGTAGTCCCGGTGTGGACGTCGCGCTGCGCGGTGGCGCGCGTGTCGCGGTGGTCGCGGCGCAGTGGCGCGACGCGTTCGGCGTCGTCACCCGCGGGCGGGTGCAGCTGGAGCTTCACGACGGCGAGCAGGGTCGGTCCTCGGACGCGACGCCGGGTTCTGGCTCCGCGGCACCGGCGTCCGCGCCCTGCGGAACCCCGGCCATCGCACGGCGAGGGTGCGCATCGTCACCCCCAGGGCCAGGACCGTCACATGCCAGTCAACACCCTGTACGCCACTTACCGAATGATGGAGGAACGACATGAACAGCATGAATGACGCTGGGGTCGTCGCAGGTCCGGCATCGGGCCGGACCAGCCACACCCACCGACTCCGCAGGCTCGCCGGCACCGGCTTCATTGCCACGCTCGCGGCGATGGTGGCCACCACCCTCGCCGCGGCGCTTGCCCAGGCCGTTGGCGTCGACTTCCAGATCCCCGATGGTGGCGAGACGATCCCGTTGTCCGGGTTCGCCGTGGTGACCGGCTTATTCTCGGTCGTGGGCATCGTCATTGCCGTCGCTCTTCTTCGTTGGAGCGATCGCCCCGCCAAGCGATTCGTGTGGACGGCAGTGTCGCTGACCGTGATCTCGTTGGTCCCGCCTCTCCTCTCCGGGGCGAACACCCCCACCGCCGCCGCCCTCCTCGGGCTACACCTCGTCCCTGCGACGGTGATGATCCCCACCCTGGCCCGAAGCCTCCGCACCCGGACCGATTGACGATCCCGCAACGGAACAATGCGCGGCGCAAGGGCGTGCGCGAGCGCACCAATGTGGCCCCCGGTGCTGCCACCCTCCATTCCGGGTTGTTTTTCTTGGTCGATTCGAAAGCTGAGTCGCGCGTGCGAAGAAGCACAGGGCACCTCGCGGGATGAAGACCAAACGCCACCCGCGTCTGTCGGGGCGAACCGGGTACCCCGGTCGCGTTTCACCCTCGCCGACCCCGCCGTCGCGCCTCCCAGGTGGATTCGGCTCCTGCGCGGCGGCTTGAGCGGGGATCTACCCTCTCTCGGGTCGACGTCAGGCTCAAGCCACACCAGGACACGCTCGCAGCCGAGCCTGACACCTACGCGTGCGGGGGCTGCCATGCCGTAGCCGGCGGGGCAGGGAACGCTGATTGTGACGTGGGAGGTTGGATAAGGCTCACTCTGCGATGACACCGCCCACGCCCGCCCCGTCCGCGGTTCCTTGGAAGGTGCGGTTCCAACAGAGCGCACTCATCATCCGAAAGATCACCCCGCCCCACGAATTTCGGAACGATCGATCCGCAGATGAGCCACTCGACCCATCGGACAGGCCCTGGGCCGGGGCCACGTCGAGCAGGTCCAAGAAGCGCGGGAGGTTCTCGGCGAGGGCCAGGTCCATCCGCTCTAGCCGGGTGGGGTGGGCGGGTCCGCGTCGGCGATGGCGAGCTGGTCGGTGTGGCCGATCTCGGCGACGACCGGGGCCTGTCGCCCGCGCCCGGTGCGTCCGCCGGGGGTCCGACGCCGGGCGGCGAGGTGACTGCGCGGCGGGTGGCGCGGTGACCGGTGGCACGTCGCCGCGCAGGCGGGACTCCGAGTAGCCGCGAACTGCTACTGGGGGCGGCGAACGAGCTCTTCAGCGGGTGTGGCTTGGACCAGACCACCACGCGCGGGATCGGGAAACGCGCGAAAGTTGCCCGGTGGTGACTGCCCGCTCCTTCGGCGACAAGAGCGGCGTGTCCCATGGCCGTCCTGCACTCGGGACGGGGGACGCCGCTGTGGCCGGAAGGGCCTGTATCTCCGCGACGGCCGGGTGATGGTGGAATGGCCGACGTCGAACGGCAGCTTGAGAGCGGCGCGCGGAATGTCGTGCCGGAGATGAATGAGCGTGGCCACCAGCCGAGTCGACGAAGACCCGCTGATGCCTGGTGCCGGCACCTGCCGCCGGGTCGTGCCGTGCCGGCACGGCTCACGGCGTGTTCGGCAGAACCGTGAGCCGGCGCTAGCCGAGTACGGAGAGCAGCTGGAGGTTGGTGTGGCTCTCCGTTCCAGGTATCGCGGTGTACACCAGGAGCCGTTGGGACTGGTCGGGGTCGACGAGCGTCTGACAGTGCAGCTCCAGCAGGCCGACCTGCGGGTGCTGGAACCGTTTGGCCGCACAGGAGGGCCCGAGCACCGGGTGCTCGCGCCACAGCGCCGCGAACTCGGGGCTGACCTGCTGGAGTTCCTCCACGAGTGCGCCGGCGCGCGAGTCACCTCCGTCGCGGGTGTACGTGCCGTACAGGTCCGCCACCATCAGCCGGCTCTGCTCCGGGACGTCGCTCTCGGGCACGAGGCGGGAGGCTGGATTGGTGAACCAGCGGTAGTGCGCGCTGCGGTCCCACTCGGTGTAGGCCGTCTGGTCGCCGAGCAGCGCCACGGCCGGGCGGGTCTGCCGCAGCGTCTCGCCCAGGTGGTTCATGACCAGGGCGGGCGTGTCCTCCAGGCGGTCCAGGATGCGCATCATGCCCGGGTTGATGTGGTCGCCGCGGCGCACCCTGCGGGGCAGGGCGTGGCCGGCGAGGTGGAACAGGTGGTCGCGCTCCTCCAGCGACAGGTGCAGGCCGCGGGCGATCGCGGCGAGCATCTGCTCCGAGGGATGCGGACCCCGCGGTTGCTCCAGCCGGCTGTAGTAGTCGACCGACATGTCGCACAGGGCCGCCACTTCCTCGCGGCGCAGCCCGTCGGTACGTCTGCGCCGCCCGCGCGGCAGCCCGATGTCCTCCGGCTGCAGTGCCTCCCGGCGTGCCCGGAGGAAGGCCGCCAGCCCGGCTCGGTCCGCCATGTGCCGTCGCGTCCTCTCGTTTCTACGTTGTGGGGCACCGGCCGGTCCGGACCGGCTGCCCGGGGCGTGGGCCGCCCACTGCGCAGGGTAACTCCGCGCCGCCGGCCGTCCCGGGGTGGCAACGGGGGCCGTGGACGCCCACCGGGCTGTCCGCTGCCCCCGTTGCCACCGGTCAGCGGGTGATCGCCTTGGTCTCCAGGAACTCCTCGAGACCGGCCCGGCCCATCTCCCGGCCGTTGCCGGACTGCTTGTAGCCGCCGAACGGTGCCTGGAAGTTGTGAGGCCCGCCGTTGACGTCCACCTGGCCGGCCCGCAGACGCCGGGCGATCGCCATGGCGTGCTCCTCGCCGCCGGTGACGGCGCCGTTGAGGCCGTAGATCGTGCCGTTGGCGATCTCGACGGCGTGGTCGTCGTCGGTGTACGGGATCACCGCGAGGACGGGGCCGAAGATCTCCTCCTGGGCGATGACCGAGTCGGGGTCGACGTCGCAGAAGATCGTGGGCCTGACGTACGCGCCGGCCTCGAATCCGTCCGGGCGGCCGGCGCCGCCGACGACGAGCGTGGCCCCGTCGGCGATGCCGCGCCGGATGTAGCCGTCCACGCGCTGCCGCTGGGTCTCGGAGGCGAGGGGGCCGATGCGGGTGGCCTCGTCGGCCGGGTCGCCGACAGCATAGGCAGCGGCGGCGGCACGCAGCTTCTCGACCACCGTCTCCTGAAGGTGCTCGGGCACCAGCATCCGCGAGTAGGCGCCGCAGGCCTGGCCGCCGTTCGCCCACGCGTAGGCCAGACCGCGGGTGACAGCGAAGTCGAGGTCGGCCTCGGGCAGGACGATGTGGGCCGCCTTCCCGCCCAGTTCCAGCGCGACGCGCTTGACGGTCCCGGACGCTGCCGCGGAGACGCGCCTGCCGGCGGCCGTGGAGCCGGTGAACGAGACCATGTCGATCTTCGAATGACGGGAGATGGCCTCGCCGACCACCGGGCCGGTGCCCTGTACGACGTTCAGCACGCCGTCCGGGAGCCCGGCCTCGGAAGCGATCTCCGCGAACATCCGGGCGCTGAGCGGGGAGAGCTCCGACGGCTTGAGGACCACGGTGTTGCCGGCCAGCAGGGCCGGGACGACCTTCGTCACGAGCTGCTGGAGGGGGAAGTTCCAGGGTGTGATGGTGCCCACGACGCCGATCGGCTCCCGGATGACCAGCGAGTTCTCCACCTTCTCGGTCCACTCGAACCGCTCGGCCGCGACGATCGCGGCCTGCGTCGCCGCCACCGGGAAGCCGGCCTGCGCCTGGCGGGAGAAGGAGATCGGGGCGCCCATCTCCAGGGTGATCGTCGCCGCGAGCTCCTCGGAGTGCTTCGCCATACCCTCGGCCACCCGCCGCAGCACGGCGATACGGTCCTCGGGCGAGGTCGCCGACCAGGCGGGGAAGGCGGCGAGCGCCGCGTCCACCGCCTGATCGACGTCCTCGGGGGTGCCCTGGGCCACGGAGGCGACCACGGAGTCGTCGGCGGGGTTCACGACGTCGAGCAGCGGCCCGGAGCCGGGGACTGCGCGGCCCCCGATCCAGTGCGACAAGGCTGGGAAGGGAACATCGGAGTTTTCGTTCATGCCGCCAGGAAACAGCGGCCGCCGCGCGGCAGCCATGTTCGGCCATACCCATGATCCGGGTCACTCCCCAGGCACCCGGGGAGTCCGGCACCTGGACACTCACGGACTCTTCGTGCGGCACGGGCCGCGCGCCCGGCCGTCCACGTCCCGGGCCGGTGACGCGGCCCTGCCGCACGTGACACCACCGTGCTCGCGTGACAGCCGCGCGGCGAGGCTGCGATGGTATCCGCCGGCCTGGTGCAGCGCCTGCAGCGCCACGGCCCCGGCCCTATCGCGCGGTTCTCGTCTGGGGCCGCCGCCGTTGGCGCCGCGCCGGTCACTGGTCTTGCTGCTGGCCGCCCCGAGCAGCCCGGTGGGAGTTCTTGAACGGGATGTTCAAGTCACCGGTGATGGAGCGGGTAAAGGTCGAAGTTGCCGGTGATGTCATGGGTGTAGAACCAGTGAGCTGGCGCAGGCGCTGCTGCAGTTCCACGATCTGCGGGCCGTTGTCGCTGCGGCGCAGCACCGTGACGGTCTGGCTCGTGTGAGCCTGCGGTGAACTGACCGTGCCGGCGGTATGGACCGTCGGCACGCGGTTCGGGGCTGCCGGCTTCGACGCCGAGGGACGCGCGTGCTTCGGAGCGGACGGCTCGGTGGACGCCGACGCGGAGTCCGGGGTGCGGCCGGACTCGTCCGGCGCGTTGGCGCGTCCGCCCTGCAGTGCGGTGTCGCGGCTTGGCTCGTCCGGGGTGAACAGCCCGCTCGTGTAGCTCGCGGCGGCGGCCGCGATCGCCGCGAGGATCAGGGCCTGTCGGCGTCGGCTCCTGGGTCGGCGCCTCTGCGTCCTGTGGGAACTTTTGCGAGAAGGGGGGCGCGACGGCGACAGCGGCCGGTTCGGCCCGGTCGTCGGCGGTGGCGACGGTTCCAAGAGCGAGGGGGGCGCCTGCGGCGTACGGCCGTCCACCACGTTCATACCCGAGGGGGCGGTCGCAGAAGGCGCAGTGGCGGGGGCCGACGGCGTTGCGTGCTGTCCCGGAGCGGTGGGGCTCTGGCCCGAAGGCGGGTAGGAGGGGAGCTCTTGCGTGCCGGGCGGTTTTGGCAGCTTGACGTAGATGTATGGGCGGACGCCGAGCGATTGGAAGTCCTCCGGCGTGGCCGTTTCGGACGGTGCGGCGCGGCGGGCCGTGGTAGCCACCTGCTGAGTGCACTGACAGGCGTCAGTGCCCCCCGCCGCCCGTTCAGCGGAACACCTCGAACACCTTTGCCGATTCATATGCGAATCCTTCCCCCTGTAGACGCCGACGATCATGCAGCGCTCGTCGCCGATCCACTCGGCAATTCCGTGGATCCATGAGGGCTCAACGGGCCATTACTTGACACACTGATAACGACAGATGGCGCGAGAGGTCTCAGAGTTCACGGGAAGGCGTCATGAATTGCGGATGCGCGCGCCGTGACCGACCCGCCCTTTGAGCAGCCAAGACCGACTGTTGGCTTCGCGCGCGCTCGCGCTCATGTTCGACCTCGTGGGCGGGGTCGTGTTCGGGCTTACGGGCCAAGATGAACGCTGGAGCACCCCGAGCCCAAGATTGCGCTGGCCGATACGGCGCCGAGTGACCGTGGCACCTGATGACCTTCCTCAATGACGCGCATGAGTGTCGCGGTGTGGTGCGGCAGGTCGGAGCCGTGAACCAGTTCCGACGCATTGACCTGCAACGGGACCTTGCCCAGCAACCTCGGCCACCGACCACGTGATCTTGAACCGAAACGCCGGCCCGACCAGACCGGCTGGTCTCGCCATCACCAAGGCCTGACGGACCGCGGATGGCAGGTCGGCATCATCAGCGTCGACCCCCTTGCTGCACGCCTGTTGGTGACGAGCCCCGAGACCGGCGAGAGCTGCGAAGTGGACGTCCTGAAGGAGAACTTCTGGGCCTCGCCGGCGCCCACCGAGCACGGCCCGGTCTTGGCCATCGACGACGTCATCGGAACGAAAGTCCGTGCTCTGGCCGATCGCGGCGCCGTTAGAGACCTCATCGACGTCCACGCCGCCACCGCCAGCCACACCATTCAGGATCTCGAGCGGCTCGGCAATCGGCACGGGCTCGGCGAATTCAGCCTCCATGACCTGCGCGAGCGCCTTAGCGGTGCAGAGTGCTTCGACGACGACGAATTCGCAGCTTATGGCCTGGCTCCGGGGGAGACGTCACAACTGCGCATGTGGGCTCAGCGGTGGGCCTGACCTTGAGCAGCGGCTGGCAATGGATACGGAAGATCACGACGACTGACGAGGGCTCAGCAGCTCCCGGACGTCTTCTTGGATCGGGTCTCTCGGTCGGAACTGCCAACTGGCCGCAGTGACGGGGATCTCCGAACCGCAGTTCCGCGAAGGCCTTGAGATCGACGCGCCTCAGGCCTGCATGGTGAGCTGGGACAGGCCGGTGCGGACAGCAGCGGCAGTCTCGTCGAGCTCGTGTCTGTCCCGTGCTCGCCAGTGCGCGTCGATCCGAAATCCGTCATCAGCGAATCGCGGGAAGACATGCAGGTGCACGTGGAACACTTCCTGGAAGGCGGCTTCACCGTCAGCGAGGAACAGGTTGACTCCATCGCACCGCAGACCTGATCGACGCAGCGCCCGCCCGAGCCGGTGGCCCAACGCCCATACCCGGGCTCCGACGATCTCGTCGAGATCCTCCAGCCCTACGGTGTGGACTTTGGGGACGACGAGCAGATGGCCCGGAGTAATGGGCTGGAGGTCCATGAAGGCCATCACCGACTCGTCTTCGTGAATGATGCTGGCCTCGGCCTGGCCGCGCACAATCGAGCAGAAGACGCATCCGTTCTCTGCCACAGCCCACCTCTCGTGTTCCCGAAGCGCCATATGCACCCACGACGTCAGATTTGGTGCGCACACGCGGGCGAGTTCCGCGCGCCGCACCAAGCCGCACCGCAGGTGCACCATGATGCGCGCACGCACAACCGCGTCAAGATCCGAGTGCGGAGGAGCGTAAACGTTACACGGCTCTGAAGGGCGGTGACTTGCGCGAGAATCCCAACTCCGTTGCCATAGCGCGGACTTGGTGGCACAGGACTGTCAGTCGCGGGGTTACCTTCGTGGATAGGCGCGCCCCCGGTCGGTGGCGCGTCCGGTTCGATGACCGGAATTTCTCTCCTCCAGAGGGGTATGCGGGGTACCCCTCGTCCCTGATAAGGAGTCGAAAGGCACATGGTGGATTCATTGCTGGCGGGCAAGAGCGCGCTCATCACCGGTGCGGCGCAGGGCATCGGCGCAGCGATCGCGCAGTTGTTCGCCGCGCAGGGCGCCAAGGTCGTGATCGCCGACATCAACGAGGACGGCGGGAAGGCAACGGCCGCCACGATCACCAAGGACGGCGGGGAAGCGCAGTTCGTTCGGGTCGACGTCACCTCGGCGGCCGACCTCGACGCGGCGGTCCAAGCGACAGTTGCCGCTCACGACAGGCTAGACATCGCGATCAACAACGCGGGTATCGAGGAACAGGGCGGCGCGCCGCTGCACGAGCTCACCGAAGAGACGTGGGACAAGTTGGTTTCGGTGAACCTCAAGGGCGTCTGGCTGTCCATGAAGGCTGAGATCACCCAGATGCTGGCCCAGGGCGGGGGGACGATCGTCAACATGGCTTCCATCGCCGGGATGGTCGGCCTGCCGCTGGGCATCGCTGACTACTCGGCGGCCAAGGGTGGCGTGGTCGCGCTGACGCGCACGGCGGCCATCGAGTACGTCAAGCAGGGCATCCGCATCAACGCCGTGTGCCCGGGTGTCGTTCGCACCGCGCTGCTCGACCAGGCGATCAACGCGGGCATGTTCACCGAACCGGAGGCGGCCGCGCTGCACCCGACCGGTGTGCTGATCAATCCCGAGGACGTCGCCCAGACGTTCCTGTATCTGGCCTCCGACGTGTCGAAGCACGTCACCGGGCACGCCCTGCCGGTCGACGCGGGCATGTCGGCTGGCTGACGCCTGACCCGGCGCTAGTCTGGGCCGGCGAGCACGTTCCCTCTGTCCGCACCGAGGACCATCCGGTCACCGGACATCTGCCGCCGCTGACCACAGTGGAGGAGATGAACCAGGTATTGGCCACCATCTAGCACCTGACCGCGCACGAGGCCGCCCCCGCCGAGCGGGACGCGGACTACGACCGGAAGGCCGCCCTGCTGGAGCGCATCGCCGCTGAGGACGACCGGCCCGAGGCCGCCGAACAGGCCGCCGACGCTCGTACCCGACCTGCACGGCTTCGGGACCAGGCCGACGTGGTATGAACGCCCTTCCTCAACATGGACTACCGGGCCAGAGCGGTGAAATGTCGCCCTGGCCCGCGGCGTTCATCAACCGATGCGTTCCTGACGCTCGGTTAGGTGATCGTTCATGACACCTCCTCCTAGGAGCCGGCCTGCTGGCACAGCTCCACCTTGGCCGCCGTTGATCGGCCAGCCTGCGTGTGCCAGTACGGATGGGAGGCGAGCTGGCCGGAGAGATCCTGCAGCCGTCTGCGTAGCGCTGTGGTCTGGGGAGGTCGCCAGGCGAGCGTCCCGCCGGAGGTGGAGGCGGAGCTGTTTCGGACCGACCCGCTGCCCGAGCAGTTGAAAGCAGGGGACATCTGCCGGGTCGGAATGCCGCCGACCGTGGTCCACGTGACGCCTGTGGACCACCACGGCCCTCCGCTGGAGACGGGCTGGCTACCGTGCCCCCGGCTGACCGCGGCCGTGCAGCGCCGCGGCTTGTCCTACCGGGGGTTTCCGGACAGCAGCCATCTCGACGGCACGGGTTATTCCATTCATCCGGGCGACAAGACGCCGTTCACATTTGAGCTGTTGATGCGGCCGTACGCGCTTCTGTGGCCGGGTGACGAGGTCGCCGACGCCGGCGGGCGGGCATGGCGATTCGACGGCCCCCGGGACCGGACCGCCTTCGACGGAGCCGGGCCTGGCGCGGGCCCCGAGTGGCCGCTCGTTCTGCTGACCCGGTCCGGGGCGCCGTGCTCCGCTGCGGATGCGGAGGCAGTGGTCGCAGGGACGGCGACGAGTTCCCACCAGGAGACCGTCCGGCACTGGACGTTTCTCACCGAGGCTCCGCCCACGCCCTACGTGTTCTGTCCACAGAGGTTGGTGACGCAGCCAAACGGAAAGGTGCAGAGACTCCGGGGTCGCGCTCTGCCCAGGCGCCGCGCTCGAAGCCCCGGGAAGGCGGCGTAGTGCGTTGTGGTCCCGGCAGGGTTACCAACCTCAGCCACTGTCACCAAAGTAAAGATTTGACGTCGGCAAGAGCCCGGTTGTCACACTCCGTTGGTCTCGTCGGTCCATCCGAAGAAAGGGATTGCCGCTCGCAGCACAAGCCGGCAATGGCCCGTGACTCGCTGACAAGGACAACACATGACTACTGAGTCCGCCGAGACGAGCGGAACCAACCGTCGCACGTTCCTGAGACGCGCGACGGTCGCCGCGGCAGTTCCCACCGCCGCCTCGCTGCTCGGCGGCCTGCCGGGCACCGCTGCCGCGGCCGACCTGCCCCGCCTTCCCGACTACGCG